>WUQU01000537.1 GCA_009889605.1 Candidatus Bathyarchaeota archaeon
ATTTTGGAACTAGCCAGAGAGGGAGCCTTAAAGACACAAATAATGTATAAGGCGAATCTAAGCTTCACACAACTCAACGAGTATCTCAAATTCATGTTAAAAATTAACTCATTAGAAAGATTTGTTGAGAATGGTAAAGATTTGTTGAGAATGGTAAGGATTTTTATAAGGCAACAGAGAAGGGTTTAGAATTTCTACAACGCTACCAGGAAATAACTGATCTTCTCAAGACTGAAAATGGAAACGACCGAAGCAACATTAAAGTTCCCCCGCCTCACCCGCTTAAAAGAAATTAGGATCACAAAAGTTTGCTATTGCTGCGATTTCCGCTTTTCAAGGTATTCTTTGACTTTCTCTTTGAGGCTTGGGAATTCATCCAACATGGCTTTTATAACTTGCCACCGTAATTCGTCGTTTCCACTTTTAAGGTTCATTTTCTCGAATCCTAAATATTACGTAGCAATACACCCTATAAACTTTTGCTCCAACACACGAAATATAACTTAAAATAAAGAAAAAGAATAGGGGGCTATTTAACAGCCAGCACGTTAACAGGCTTCTTCAACATTTTCACGGCAACAACAGCCACAGCGATAACTAAAGTAGCACCTATCAAGACTATAAGCAGCTTTGGAGTTACCAGCTTTGGAATTGTGGGAGCTGAAGTCAACCCGATAGTTGGATCATGTTCCAGTGTGTAGTTGCCAAAGTATGGATAGCAAATGAACAGGCGTAGATGAGCGCCAGCAGCAATGTAGGAAGCGGTAACGTTCACGTATTTCACTGTTTCTCCAGTCTCGTCCAGAAGCCTTGCCCATGGAACAAACTCTAAGAACCCAGAAATGTTTCCTGCAGTATCCATTTTTGCATATTGTATCCTTGTGCGGTTTCTGAAACGACTGGTTACTTGCACTTGGCGTTCATATTCGCTTTGGGTTCTGTTTTCGCCTACTTGATAGTACTCCTCATTTATGGTTGCGGCTTGCATCTTAGAAACCGTTTCCACAGTCTCCTGGTACTGGTTCTGAACTTCATTTTGCGCTGCGTTTAAATCTTGAAGCTTTATGGAAGCCATGTTAATCCATAACGCCAATCCAGTTTCGCTCGTCGGTATCTCAATTTGATACTGCGCGTAGGGGCTACTGTTCAGCCAGTCAACGAAAGCCTTTATTTTATCCATATTCCATTGCCAGTTGCTTGCGACAAAATCGAATTTTAGCTGTCCCGCCGCCACCTCATAGCTGTGATCTTCGTCTATGTTTTCTGTTGTTGTCGTGTTATAGAATCGGCATCTAATTTGAATATTGTTTTCGGCGAATTCGAATCTAGATTTCCACATGGGCACTTTCTTTAAAGTGAAGTTGAAGGACCAGTAAGAGACGTCGCCTTTTTCTACGAGTTCTGGGCCTTCCAAGCCCCATTTACAGGCGCTGAAAGGCAAGTAGGCGGAATGAAGGCCTATCAAATATCCAGTAAGCTTGTTCATCAATGCTTCTCTGATTCTTTCGCGGTTGACATGGCGCCCTATTCTAGGTTCAATGCACCTTTCCCTTATCACTTGCCGTATTATCGCATTCTCAGCTTGATAACGCCTGTCATAATATTGCATGTCAAAGGTTAGATATTCTATTACTCCCTTGAACTTCATTACGTATATGGTGCTGTTGTCGTTCGTGTACCACCATAGGAACATGGGCTTTGTCCCATTCGCCGGGAATATCAAAGTAATCAGCGGAGTTTCAAATTTATACCAGACATTGTTCCATAAGGGCTCAGTCTTTACTGGCAAGCTTTGGGCATCTTCGTTTTCTTCAGCGTAAGCTGTGGGAGCGAAAACTGCAAGCGCTGGCAAAGTCAGCATAAAAGCCAAACTTAAAGCCAATATCACGTTTTTTCCAATTTTCATGGTTTTTCACCGAAAATAAACTTGTTAAAAGGCTTATTAAGAAAATCGTTTCGAAAAAACTCGAACATTAGCTTTTAAAAGTTCTAGAAACCCCGAACTTTATCCTTTTACATAAAAGCGTTTCCTTATTTCTACATTTTAAATGCGGTTAATAAGAAGCATAGGTTGCATAATAAATATTCACACCAATAAATACCTGTTAACAAAACCTTAGGAAGGAATTGGAATGAGTGAAGAAAAGAAGGAGCTTAAAGTGGTTGATGTCAGCTTTAAGGCTTCATTGAAGTTCTGGCTCGCATACATCATAGTTCAAATAATCGCCATGATCATTGTCTTCGGCGTAATGCTGCTATTTATGGCGTGGGCAGCCCAAATGCTAAAAGACATACTGCCAGAAATCACACCCCAGATTCTAGCACAAAGTTTCTCTAAAATACTCTAAAATTTGCGCACTTTTAAAAGCTCTAAATTCACCTTTTTTCTAAAATTTAATCTAAAAAAGATTTTGAATGGAACTGCCACTGTATTAGTTAAACGGAGTTGAAGGCACACGAAACGTTAACAAAAAGTTATTTCGGAAATTTAAAATGAAACTTACGCCAAATATAATTTGGGAGAAGCCATCAAATTGAAGAAGTCTTTGTTTGGGATAATGCTGGCGGCGTTTATATGCACAGCAGG
>WUQU01000538.1 GCA_009889605.1 Candidatus Bathyarchaeota archaeon
CTATCTTTATATTATCTTTCAACTCATTAGAGAACGGTCCAGTGTAATCTCGTAGTACGTCTTCCACTTTATGTGTGATTTGCGTGTTAAGTTCTACAAGTGTATCGGAGACTTGTTTATATATTTTTTCAGACGTGATCATTGTATCCCCCCGTGATAAAGACTTAGTCTGCTATCTCCTCGCTTTGAGCTGCAATGACTATCTCTTCAGTGGTCACAGTCACGTTCCTTATCCATTTGTTTCCACGAATTCTAAAGTAGACTACTATGGCTTTTGCTATTTCATCAGAAAGTGTCAAAAGATAAACAAATGGAAGTGATAGTTTAAAGACAAACGCACCGATTAACGCAAGCGGTATACCTATTGCCCAAAGCGTGATTGTTTCAAGAATGAATGCGAACTTCGCATCACCACCGGCGCGCAATACACCAACAACTCCTGCACCGTTGAAAGCTTTTATAGGGGCACCAAAGAGCATTACCCACATTGTTGCTGTAAGCATTTTTTTTGTTTGCACGTCAATTTTAAATGTCGGCATTAATATGTAATACACAACAATTATTATAATTGCGGAAAGAAAGCCTATTACTGCGTTTATTAAAAGCATTTTCTTGCCAAAAGAGTGTGCTTTATCATATTCTGTTTTTCCTATGTATTTGCCAACGATGACTGATGTTCCTATAACCAATCCAAATGTGAACGTCCAAACGTAATTTTCAAAAGAGGAGAGTATATTTCTCGCGGAGTAGACATTGGTACCCATTCTTCCAAAGATGATTCCGTAAACGGTCATTCCAAGAGACCATGCTATTTCATTGAGTGTCGTTGGTGTTGCAAATTCGAAAAATCTTTTTACGAATGTTTTCTCAATAATCGATATACTGAAGCTGTAAGGTACTTTAAGTAACGTAGCACGTACGATTTGGTAGAGTGGAATGAAAAAACGAGCTACAGTCGTGGCTATAGCTATACCGAGTAGTCCAATGTTTGGAAATCCAAATTTTCCATACAAGAAAGAGTACGCTAAGAATATTTGTAATATCGTTCCAAAAATATACGATTCCATAGGAATTTTAGCCAGCTCGATGCCTCTGTGTA
>WUQU01000539.1 GCA_009889605.1 Candidatus Bathyarchaeota archaeon
GACAGATACAAAGGCGTAAGTTTAGCACCGGGAACATACAAGTATATAGATGACCCGTTCAGGAAGATACTTGTAGAGTTCAAGAAAAAATACCCTGACAAGATAGTATATGCACCACGTCCATACCAGAAGGGCTGGATGTTCACAATAGACCCCTTGGTTGAGGCAAAAAAGTTGAAGTATCCAATATATAACGTGCCTGATACTTTCGTTGATATAGAAACAAAGAAAGTTGTTACAATCAAAGTAGATGTAGCTACTCCTGAAAGAGCAGTTGACCTTCTGATTTCAGGTAGTAACGCATATCAACAGCTTGGTATACCTCTTACCAGATTTGATTTAGCAGCGATAACCTATCTTTATCACACACAGGGAAGAGAAGTATTTCAGGGCGGTATAGCAAACTACAACATCAAAGAACATCCATATTTCAACATGTACTTTGAAGATTTCCTTGTAAACTATCCGAGGAAATATCCAACCGACCACACAAGATTTGCTTATTACTGCAAGGACTACTACAAGATACCACAGCTTTACAGAGAACCGATGTTAAGACTTGCGGATCTGGGTATCATCACACCCGACCAGTCAGCACTATACATTGGAGTTTACTACTTCAATGCAGCCAAAACACTCACAAGGGCTGAAGCTGTACAGATGATTGCAAGGGTATTCGATAAGAGCAAAAGAGATGTGCTGGATGAGGTAAAGGTCAACGAAGATCTTTACTGGGATGTTAAGAACAGTATTGGCTTGGGTAATTGTATGTTCTATGATATGGGAAAGAAAAAGTATATATTTCTTGATTCATTCGATGGCTGGACAACAGGGGTTACAAGTTCTTCTTTGCAGTCAGTTTACAGATTTGAGGAGCCAAAAGTAATGTCTTTAGCACGAGCTTTATACAAAGTAAATCCTGCTGGTTATTATGGTATAGGGTTGGCTTTGCAAATTTCTTCAATGGGGGACTATGACTTAGCCGGTTTTGGTGGACAGGTTTCTGACAAATTGTATTTAGGATTCAAGTTGTATGACGAAATTGACGATGAAAAACTTCAAGTTTGGGATGGCAACGAAAAAGTATTATCCAATTTTGTTCCTTTGGCATATCGTGATGAATTTATAAAAGACCTGAACACTTTCTCAATCTCAAAGCTTAAGACTGTTAGCAGCACTTATGAAGTCTTGAAACGATATGGAAATGTTTATATAAGTTACAGGTTAGAGCCATACTACAAGAAAAGAATAATATATTGCCTTTACACATCAGTACCACAATACAAACTTGCTAATAAAAAAGATTATCCAATTTTAGTTGCTAAACCAAATTCAAAATATACTCAATAGGTAGAGGTGAAATGTTGAGATGCTGAATAAACACAAGAGCTTGCTTAAAGCTCTTTCTTTTTTGTGTATCTTATCATTAATCTTAGGGCTTATTCCACCAGTAGGATTGTGGCAAAATGTCAAAGCAGCAGACATTACTGTTTATAATGGAGGTTACACAAGTTATAATGGTTTAAATAGTACTCAATGGGCAAAAAAAGCAGGAGTTTTGAAAGATAATAGACGAACTCCTTTGGATTCTATTCCCAATCCCAACAACAAAAGTGAAACCCTCTACTTCAACTCTGAAATCTACGCAGAGCGGGGGCAGGTAGTGTATGGAACACCTGATGATGTACCAGAAAATCATCTGGTAAAACCGGCAGGATTCAAACCGGCAGCAGACGGGTATTTCTACGCTCTTCCGCATAAAGATTCACAGGGTAACACGTACTACACACTGGCATTGCCGGGAACACCCGGTGCTGTCCGCGGGTGGTTCAGATACCTGGGATACTCGAAATCAGGAGCTCCTTTCTCCGACGCAAGATTTCCACCAGACTACAAACCAGAAGTTATAACTCCTGACAGAGTAGTACCCCTTTCAAGTGTTCCTGCTTGGGCAAAAGATAACCTTGGTCTTGCAGGGTATGACCCGAGCAGGGTGTCTGCTTCAGACTGGCAAATACTGTGGCAGAGTCTGCACCTGTTAACAGAAAAAGATTCAGGTACTTACCAGTCCTTAAAACAATTGCTTGTTGACAGCGGAAAAGTGACATCAGCAAGCGGGCTTTCAACATATGTTGCATACCTTGGCACCGACGCAAACCACAACGCTTCAGCAAAAATTGTATGGCGTGATTCTGCTGGTAGGCTCAGATACAGAACATATACAGGTTTTATTCCACAGGGTGGAAGTCCTAAAGTTACAACAGATAAAGTTGACGGAACAATAGTTTCTGGTTTGAGCTTTGCAAACGGCAGCGGTTCATCCAGTTTAAAAGGTGCAGTTCTGGTGTATAACCGCTACGGAAGCAATGCAAAACCATCACTGGACCTTTACGTTGACGGTATACTTGATGATCAGCTTGGGGCAAATTCAGCAAACCCATACTATGACAACAACGCTCTTACAAGAAATGACGTTTTGCAATATCAAACAAGGATAACATCAATCACAATCAACGGCAATCCTGTCAGCAGCAGTATTGTAAACAGATGGACGGATGCAATAGTTACCGGCAAAGATTCAAACTATGTATACTTCAGGACAGCAGTAAAAGGCAGGCGCTTTGATATACCAGCAGATATGTTAAAAGATGGAGATAATACAGTTGTAGTCACTGGCAAGACACAGGTGATATTTAACGTAGGAGATGGTAGGACAAAGACTGTATTTTCACAAAATTCAGCAACTCTAACGTTCACAATCAGAGTTCCTAACCCACCAGCTCCAGACCTTCAGCTTTCAGTAACACCCTCATACAGCGAAGTTGTAATTTCAAACGGCCAGTACAACCCATCAACAATCCAGCACAGGGTACGACCTGTAAAGGTTTGGGGCATAACAGTTCCAGCAGGCTGGAAAGTTGTCAGACTCGATTTTGTGATTGACAGAGATGTAAACAGGGTTCAAA
>WUQU01000540.1 GCA_009889605.1 Candidatus Bathyarchaeota archaeon
ATAAACTTGTGGTTTCTCTCCAACAAAAACTCGTAACTCGGATGAATATGAAACAGCTCCGTCTATATCAATTTGTTTTAGACGATAAGCATATTCACCATATAAAGCAGATTTATCAATAAATGAATATTCCTTTGGTGAATTTGAAGTGCCAGCTCCTTTAACAAATCCAATTGTTTGCCAAACTGAGGGTTTATTTGTTTCCTTATCTACTCTGGCTCTTTGGATTTCCCAACCTGAATTTTGTACTTCAGTTGCAGTTTCCCAGTTTAATGAAATGTAATTATTTGATTTTATAGCAAAAAACTTCAATAACTCTACCGGTAGTGCTCCATCGTGATCGTTAACCCCTGTATTAACAGAACCGGGAGTACCATACGAACCGGCGTCTAAAACAAAACGTGCACCTGTATCATTATCCTGGAAACCAGCAGGAGAAGATTGATCGACCGGTACAAAGCGAATTGCAGTATTACTTGGTATAGCACTACCACCATTTATATTATCCGTTGTTGTTGATGAGTTATTATCTCCCCAAGTTGCTCCACTAATAAAAGAAGTATTGGTACCTGTAAGTACTTGGTCTATAAGTGTACCACTAGCACGAGTACCGGCATAAACTTGAATATTTTCATTTGTTGAAATATCCAAAGTTCCAGAAGTTGTAACACCGGTGGTAGTTGTCTTAATGATCATTCTTCTATCACCAGTATAATCTAAATCCTCGGTTAGAATACTGTTGCCAGTTGGAACTGATAATTCGATAACAATATATGTTCCTCTTGGAACACTTTGTAGATACGTTGCATTGGGGAGAGTAATATCACCCTCAGAGGGAGGTGGTGAACCTGTACGTGAGCCAACATCGGAAATAGTCCAACCTCTCAAATCAACACCATCAGTAACTACTAGTAGCTCAATATATTCTTTACCAGTATTTGGGTTTACAACAAATTCGTTAATAACTACATCATCTTCTGCTTGAGAGAAGAGGTTAATGTAAAATAAGAAAAATGTTATTAAAGTAATTTTGATTTTCATTTTTTTCCTCCAAATTAATTTATCTTTACTTTAACAGTGGTAAAATTAAGCAACAAGAAAATTAATAGTATTAAAAATTTTTTATTTAAATATTAATTGTTTTTTAATTAATGAAAATAAAATAAACGTGCTTTATCCTACTCAGCGCCCACGCTTCGATACGGACTGCGTCCTACTCAGCGACCACGCTTCGATATGGACTTCGTCCTACTCAGCGTCCACGCTTCGATACGGGCTTCGCCCTACTCAGCGTCCACGCTTCGATACGGACTGCGTCCTACTCAGCGTCCGGTGTAAATGTCATGCTGAATTTATTTCAGCATCTTTTTTAGATCCCGAAACAAGTTCGGGATGACGATAGGGGAGTACGCTTCGATACGGACTGCGTCCTACTCAGCGTCCGGTCTGAATGTCATGCTG
>WUQU01000541.1 GCA_009889605.1 Candidatus Bathyarchaeota archaeon
TTTTTAATCATCAACCTGTACTCGGGGGATAGTTTATGTTGAAGATTTTCCGCTTTTCGGAAAAGAAGCTTAAAATGGGCTTTTTTCTAAGTTGCATCTTCTATGCCCCTTTCAGTTATCTTTATGGTTCTGCTCTGTCTTGGAAGATAGCTTGAATCGATTAATGTTGCTATGCTTACGTTAGGCTTGTCGGTTTCCTGCAAATATATGCGGTTGTTTGCACCATAAGCCATAACATAACCGCCAATAGGCGGGCGTAGAAACTCCGGCCTTGTGGTTGTGTAGTGGGCTGTTGGCGTTGCCAAAACCTGGTTTGTAACTAGGACCGCCATGTCGTAGGCCCTTGCCAGCTTTATCAGCAAGCCTATGGCGTAGTTTATTTTCTGCTGTCTTGGGCATAGAAGCTCCCGTCCAGGATACTCCCTTCTGAATGGGGATACGAAGCTGTCGATGGCCATGTAGCGGATATCCTTTTCCTTTATGAACTTGTGGGCTGTTTCAAGGGTTGCTGTAAGGTCTGAGGATGATGGAACCTTCCGCATGTAAACGTGGGATATTGCCTCGTCCGGGTTAATCTCCCTTTTCTCTGCAATTTGGCGTATGCGGGTTACGCTTAAAGTGGCCTCCGTGTCCAGTATTAGTACGTTTCCGCCAAGGGTTTTAGGCGCTAAAACAGCTGTTGTGTAGACAAGCTCTGTCTTGCCACAGGCATAGCTTCCACAAACCTCTGTTATCTCCTGCGTCCTTATGCCTCCGCCCAGTATCTCGTCTAAAGCTTTTGAACCCGTCGGGATTGTTTGACGTTTAAGCTCTTCCTCGTAAATCTCTTTAGCCGGCAATATGCGGATGTCAAGCTTGCTTCTAGCGTCTCTTATCAGGGATTCAGCTTTTTCCAGGTTGAAACCCATCTTTTCGCCGATTCTCTGAAAGAGGAAATGGGGAACCTCTGTAGCTATCGATTCGACAGTGTAGTAGCCGGCCTCTTTAAGTGCAGCGGCAAACTCCGGCGTTACCCCTTTAAGCTTTAGAAGGGGATCCTTAAACTCTTCAAACTCCTCCATTTTTTACTCACACACACCTGTCGCAGGGAAGCCCTATCCTTTTTCCTTCTTAACTGTTTCCAGCAAACGTTTGATAACGTCCTCGTATGTTTCGCGGTGGTGCAGTTTGGCTTCGTCTAGAAGCTTTTTCGTCTGTTTGCTTATCCGAATTGTTGTTTCATCCATATGGCACCGCCAAAATATACTATTGTAGACTATAGTATATAAAACTTTCCACCATAGGCAGTTGACAGTCCCTGAAAAACCATTAATATATATTTGATTGGTATGGTTTTAGTCGGGTGGGGCTGTGGAAAAATACTTGTCGGTTGCCAGGTGGCATGATAAACTGCGGGTTAAAAGTGGAGGAGAAACAGGCACGTTTAGGGTTTGGAGCCATTATTTGAAGATGTTCTGTGAAAAGGTGGCCCATAAAAACCCGGATGAGCTTATAGCTGAACGTAAAAGGCATATGAAAAGCGACGACGAGTTTGTCAGGAGGCAGCATGAAGAGCTTGTTACAAAATTTGTTTTATACCTTCAGAAAAATGGGGCTCCGCCTAACACGGTTAAAACGGCGGTTGCGGGTATAAGGTCCTTTTACTCAGCAAACTATCTTCCTTTAATGGCTGTTGAAACTCCTAGAAGCATCCCTGTACGCAGGGTTAGGATTCCAACCCCTGAAGACCTTAGAAGGGCATGTGAAGCAGCTGACCCCGTGGCCAAAGCTTACATTTTATGTGCAAAAGACTGTGGAATGTCCATTTCAGACATGCTTAGGATAAGTTTAAACTGGACAAGCCCCCTGTATGGAACAGTAAGGCAGCAGCTTAACAAAAACATGGCGCCAATACACTTATACGTGGTAAGGGAGAAAACAAAAGTGTCCTTCAACACGTTTCTAGGTCCAGACGCCATCCAAAGCCTTAAAGAGCTTGAAACCTTAAACCTTCTATCCCAAGACAACGTCATCTTCAAATGCACAGGCGAAACCATAAGAAACATGCTTGAAAGGGCCAGCGTAAAAGCAAAACTCGGCTACAAACTGTTACCCCACTCCATAAGAAAATTCTTCAGCACCTACCTAAAACTGGCAGGAGTAAACGAAGCCCTCGTAGAACACTGGCAAGGCCACTCGCTTGGAACCGTCAGAGGAGCATATTTCTTCCCCCAAACAGAAGAAGCCACACTGCCAAGAATAAAAGAAATGGCAAAAATCTACATGGAAATCTATAGGGCCATAAAAGTTCTCTGAATGGTGTTAGACGCTCGAGTGATGAGAATTGGATGTGGCGACACTCAAACCGTTAAGCTGCCCTTCTCCTCCTTTTCCTCCCCTCTTTCTCCTTCTCCTTTTCTTTATACGTTTTGTATCTTTTTGGTCCTAAACCGCGTCTTGGGTCAAAAAACTTTTGAGGAGCCGTCCATTCTTTAGCGTTCTCTTTACCGGGCACAATACGGAAAAGATGCCTAGGCAGTTTACGTCCAGCCTTCTTAGACGGTTCTTTTCCAACAAGCTCAATCAAACCCAGCTTTTTAAGAACATAAATATAATTGCGCATGAAATTGCCATACGTGCAAACCCTAGGCCTACCCTCCTTGTCAACCATACCAGCTTCAAGCCTAGCCTTCCTCAAAGCAGACCAAACCTCATAAGCACAGGCAACACCCTTCTCCCTAAGATAATCCCTAATAAACAGTCCAGTAGGATAAGTCCAGGGTAAAGCCCATCCTCTAAGAACCTTTTTATCAGCAACCACAAACACAACTATCACCACACATACAAATATATTTTTAACGCCACCTAACCCTCTATCAGACTCTCAAATCCTCTAATGATACACCAGAAGAAAAACCGACGATGGAACTGGAGAAAAATACAAATTTTTTTAAAATTCTCCAAGAGGAGGAGGAACAAAAAAATTTTTTTGTCATTTTTGTTATTTTCAAATAACAAAAAAAAAACCAAAAAAAGCAAAAA
>WUQU01000542.1 GCA_009889605.1 Candidatus Bathyarchaeota archaeon
CCTGGGCGAAGGACCATCTGGCCACTTTATGCGTAGGGGCGAGAATTCACCCTTCGTCTCAAAGTTCCTGAGATAGGGCCTTTTTTTTCTTTTTTCTGTAAGCAAATATATATTGCACATAGGTTCACGTGTAACATATGAACGGAGAAATAATCTGGCTTGGTTCAGTAGCCAGCCTACTTGCAGGTCTAGCTACTGGCGCCGGAGCTTTGCCAGTGTTGTTTATCAAAAAGGTTTCAGACAAGTTGCTGGATGTCATGCTTGGATTCTCTGCTGGCGTGATGCTGGCCGCCACTTTCTTCAGTCTCATAATTCCAACTATCGATCTAAGCAGCGTATGGGTTGCAGTTCTCGGCGTTATATTGGGAGCCGTCGCGCTGCATCTGGTGGACCGGTTCATTCCTCATTTTCATCCAGCGCTGGGTGCGGAAGGGCCTCCTTCAAGGCTTTCACGAGTTTGGCTGTTTGCACTTGCCATAACCATTCACAACTTCCCCGAAGGATTGGCTGTGGGAGTTAGCTTCGGAAGTGGAGACGCGGCGGCAGGACTTGTGGTCGCCATGGCTATCGGGCTTCAGAACATGCCTGAAGGACTTGCAGTTGCACTACCGTTGTTAAGGGAAGGGTACAGCAGACAGAGATCTTTATGGTATGGGACGTTTATGGGGTTGGTTGAACCTGTTGGGGGCTTGTTAGGTATTGCACTAGTATCCATTTTCCATCCGATTTTGCCTTGGGCACTTGCTTTTGCCGCAGGCGCCATGCTTTTCGTTGTTAGCGATGAGGTTATACCTGAAAGTCACAGGAAAGGTTTTGAGAGAGAAGCTACCTTTGGGCTTTTTGCCGGATTTGTCATCATGATGTTGCTAGACTCCTTATTTGCTTAAGAAGACTTCTTTTACTATACTTAGAAGGATCAGATGCATGAAGGAGTTCACTGATGAAGAGCTTGCTAAATACAATGGCAAGAACGGAAAACCAGCGTATGTGGCGTACAAGGGAAAAGTGTACGATGTATCAGCTAGTTTTCTCTGGAAAGATGGTAATCATCAAGTTCTTCATAGAGCTGGCATGAATTTGACGGATGCCTTGGAACAAGCTCCACACGGCGGAGATGTCCTTGAAAAGTTTCCCGTGGTTGGGATCCTAACTCGTGTGGGCATGTCAAATATGCAATCTAAACCATGAGAATGGGGGGCATTTAGTGTCATGCTTCGCGCTGTGGAAAATTCCGAGAATTTAAACCTCGACCTGTCCACGGTGTAATGGTAGCCAGGGAGAGATTCGGACTCTCATTTTTCTTTCGCTGTCTATCATGGTGAATTTAAACGAGGATTTGAATCTACTCGGGCCCGCCGCTATCCTTTCTAGAACAATTGATCGGCAATATTATTCGCCTCCAAAATTGTTGTTGTTCCAAAAATTCAAGCGTCAACAATATTCAAACATGGAAAACGCGTCTACATATTTTCTAAGCGTGTTACAAAGAGCTTATATGAAATGGCGTTTTATAAGTTAGCTGATGGATGCGTGGGTTATGAATAATTTTGCCATAATAGTGGAAAATGTTGTTAAACGGTTTGAGGATGTTGTTGCCTTAGACTATGTCAGTTTTAAAGTAGATAAAGGCGAGCTTTTTGGTTTGCTTGGGCCTAATGGTGCAGGCAAAACAACGACTGTGAACATTCTCTGCGGGCTTTTAAATCCTACAAGCGGCTTTGTTATGGTAGGCGGCTATGATGTGCAGAGAGAAACTGAAAAAGTTAAGGGATTAATAGGCGTCTGTCCTCAGGAAACCGCCATTTACCCTTACTTGACAGGCGCAGAGAACGTGGAGCTTTTCGGAAATCTATATGCTCTTGACAAAAAAACGCTTAAAGCAAGACGAGACATGCTTCTTGAAAAATTGGGACTAGCACAAGATGCCAAACGAAGAGTTGGAAATACAGTGGCGGCATGAAACGTAGACTAAGCCTTATTTTGGCGTTAATTCATGACCCGCAAATTATATTCCTTGATGAGCCTACTGTGGGGATGGATCCTCAGTCGCGCCGCGCCGTTTGGGATTTTACGGAAGAATTGAAAAAGGAAGGCAAAACCATCTTTTTAACAACCCATTACATGGAGGAGGCTGAAGCGCTCTGCGACCGCGTCGGCATAATCGACCATGGGAAGCTTATAGCCCTTGATTCTCCAAAGGGATTGATTTCAAAAAATGAAGTCAAGAACTTGGAAGAAGTTTTCATTAAGTTAACTGGGCGAAAGATAAGGGAGGAACTTTGAGATGAAGCTCCAGCGAGTTACGGCTTTAACTATGAAAGAAGTAAAGAAGACTTTCAGGGAGCTTGCCGTTCTTTTCCTGATATTTCTTTTCCCCGTGGTTTTTGTGTTGGCTTTCGGCGCTTCTTTCGGCGGTTTGGGATCCACGCAGCCAGCCTACACCATAGGCGTGGTCAACATGGATCAGGCGAACATAGCGAACTCCACGCAAGAGTTTATTGGCGCGTTATCTGATACAAAAATATTAAATGTTCAAATTTATGGCGATAACCAAACGGCTCAGGAAGATTTGTCTCAGGGCAAAATTCAAGCAGTCATAGTTATTTCCAGTAGTTTCAGCCAGAGCCTAGCTTCTTACCATGCGGCACCTCAAAATCCAAGCAGATGGGTGAACGCAACTGTTTCCCTTTATCTTGACAAAGGCTCGGTTGCGGCAACACAAGCCATACCGCCCATAATACAGCAAGTAATAAACATGTTCACTGGCCAAAATCAGCAGCAACCTCCAGCTCCAATAAGTTTGCAAATTGCCTCACTGATAGAAACAAAGCAGGTCTCAGCCTTCGAGTTTATGGCACCTGGCATGTTTACCTTTGCCTCAATTTTTCTTATAATGATGGTTGCTCAGTCTTTTACTCAAGACCGCGAAAACGGCATGATGAAAAGGATAAGGTTAACGCCTACAACTCCAACGGAATTTATGATTAGCCAAGTTTTATCATACATGCTTATAGCCTTAATTCAAGCCGCAATCGTGTTTGCCGCAGTTTACCTTATGGGTTTCAGGCCGAACGTAGAGTTTTCCGCATATACACTAGCCTTTATTTTTGTGTTAATTTTTTCTTTGTCAAATGTCGGTTTCGGTTTAATCACAGCCACCGTCGCCAAAACCTCTAGCGCAGCAACTGGGATAGCGTTCATTTTCGTTCTTCCACAGCTTTTTCTAGGCACTTTTGTGGGCGCCTCGCTTTCATCTTCCGCTCAAATGGTCAGCAAATTTGTGCCCAGCTACTATGTTACTGATGCTTTAACCTCGCTTTTCTTAAGGGGAGCCGCCGTCACAAGTCCAACAATACTCTTAGATTTGGCAGTAGTTGCCCTTTCATGCGTGGCAATATTGGCCGTAGGCATAATTCTCTACGCGAAATACTACAAAATATGAGCCGCAAATCAAAGTGCAAAAGGATACTTTTTAGCGCCCCGTTTAAGCGATCAGCTGAATTAGTATTAAAGCAGCTATCAGAAGCGCCAGAAACTTGGACGCCTTTGTATTGAATTTTTGCGCTTCCTCCGTCTTTTTCGCGTCTACAAGCTTCATAATATAAACAGAGGCTGAAAGGTTGTAGAGGAAAATTACGTAGATTGAAAGCATCATTCTATCCGCCAAAGTTAGATAACCCACTGGAGGTATACCGCTGAGCAAAGCCAAATGGAAAGTCGCTGCAGACATAAGCGTTGTCACACCTAAGCCTATCCTCTGGCCGAAGTTCTGAGGTGAAATGAAGAAAGTTAGAAGCGATATGGTTGTTATAACTGCCACGGGTAGAACGCTTTTAACAAAAGCTGAAAGAGCAGGCCGCTTCAGCTGAATACTGAAAACAAACCTGGAATAAACGTCTCCGCCATAAGAATGCTCTGTCACAGTGGTTTCAAAATCGCCTATTTCCCAGCCGGCAACATTAACACTTTCATCGACGCTTGATGTGGGATCCGCTGCAAAGGTTAAATATGAAGCATTTAAGTTCTTGTGCTCCAGCTCCACAGTAAGCGTATGCGTTTCATACGGGTATCTTGAGAAGTCAAAAGTTTTTATGAAGTCGCCTCTAACACGGTACTCTAAGTATCCATTTTCCGCGTCAACATCAACCTCATACTTAGTTGGATAACCGTTAACGAACTCAAACTCTTTCACTTCATTTAAACTTATTTCGGATGGATTAAACCTAAACCATAAGTAGAAATCTAGACGGTAGCTGCTTGCAGACAAATCCACTTTTTCCAAATTTACAAGCCAAACACCGACCTTAACGGTTGCATTTTGTGTTGAAGAGTCATCAGCCTTTGCATATGGCACGAGCATAAACATGAAGACTATCAACAGGGTAAACATTAGTAACCGCTTTGCATTCATCAACTTCACCATTGACTTCAGCTCGGAGTCAGCTCAAATATATAAGAATTCCGTTTAAACAAGCCAAGAACTTACATAACTGCCTAAATTCCTAAAAGCTTTCTTGAAGAAAACAGCAAAACCCTTAATAAATGTCCCGTCACGTTTACATTTTAGGGCCGGTAGATCAGCTTGGTATGATCGCAGCGTTGGCATCGCTGAGGTCGCGGGTTCGAATCCCGCCCGGTCCACAAAAATTTCATGCTTTTTCTCTAAATTATTATTGATAATATGGCTCCTGTGATTAATGGAACCACGAGGTTGTCGTTTATCGGCAACGGCAAACTTTCAACAAACAGCGCTACTGCAGCACCTACCAGCGCCTTTAAAGGGTTCAGATACGCGGTGGCTGCTAAAAAGCTGAATAATAAGCCGGCGATTAAACCTTCCATGGTTTTTCCTTTGTTAAATGGCAACGGTGTCTTTCCAAAAATTCTTCCGAAAATTGCGGCGGTGCTGTCTCCGATAGCGAATATGGTGATGGCTGCGCTGTTTACCGGCGTGGGAAACAACAAAAGAGTGAGCAGTATGCCGAAGGCGAAGAAAATGGGGGCAGTGGCAAACTCGTAGAGTTCTGGAGGCGTTGCCGCATACCGGGTTATTGAAGAAAATATGGGGATATGTTTTCCACTTATCAGCGCCACTTCAGAGACAGCATATAAAAAGGTTACAATTAATATGAGAAGAGCAATAGCATGTTGTCCCACTAAACTAGAAAGAATTGGAACTGTGAGGCCGCATGCATGAATAACCTCGCGGAAAATCTCATTTTTAGATGGCAAAGGAGTTTCCATTTTTTGTTTTTCACCATGAATTAAGGGGAGAATGTCACTCAGCTTTCCAGTCACAACATGATCTGCTTTTAGGTGCAGCAAAAAGTCGGGGTTGTAGCCTATCTTTAGCATTTCTGGAAGCAGCATAGGCGCGTTGTTTCTGTCATCAGCAACCACCACACACTTTTCATAAGCGATTCCTTCATTTTCCAAAATTCTTTTCAAAACCAGAAGTTTCCCTACTTGCTCTATAACTTCGCCTGAAATCTCGCCTGTTGCAACTCCACCGTTGGTTTCTAAATTGAAGCCAAAGGCATAGTCAGCTTTAAGCCTAAACGCTAAGTCCTGAACAACAAAAGCGGGCAGCCCAGAACTTATCAAAGCAGTTTTCCAGCCTCTTCCCCTTAGTTCCTCAAAAACTTTTTCCACATCAGGCATCAGCGGAATCTGCTTAAAAACGTGCAAAAACTCTTCAGCTTTAAAGCCTTTAAACACTTTAAACATCCTTTTAAGCGCAGATTTCAACGAGATTAACCCCAACTCATAAAGAAAACCGTAAAAAACTATTTTCAAAAACTGGAAAAAACCAAGTTTTCTGCCCATTTCAAAGAGCAAATAACGGTTTTTAGGAATAAGAACACCTTCAACATCGAACACTACAAGTCCATGTTTTTCAATGCGCGCCACTGCCATTTCGCCGTCTCTCTTAATTATTCTTCAATTTCTTATAGCCTTTCCACACGCTTAGAAACAAGTTATTTACAAGTTTAAAGGGCTAAGCAGAGAGGAAGCTAACATTCAATTTCCATGCTGGTGCTCGTTGCCCATTTCCCGCATGTCTTTCCAAACATGGTAGGCTAAGCTGGTAGCTGAACCAGCTGCAACCCCTAAGAGAATCTCGATTAGCTGGCTGTTTTGGAGAAGAACTGCCACAACCGTGAAAACATCAAACATAACTGCAATAACAATGTATATCCAGCACCATGTAGAAAGTTTCATTTTCCGCGGTCTGCTAATCCCGATGCTTGCAAGAAAAAGGAAAACTGCAACTGCGGGAATCAAAACGGTAAGCATGTTCTTGCTCCGTTTAAATCATGTCAAAAGATTTCCGTAAAGCAGCAGGATCAATGTCTCCGGCGCAAAACAGCTTGCCAGTCTTTACATTGTTTACAGCTATTACTGCAGGCGCAAATATGTTTGGATCGATTTTGTAGAAGTTGTATTCCGCTGCTTTAAAAATTTCCAGAAAAGTTTTCCCATAGTCTTTGGAGGCTTTCGACGGCGCCTTCTCAACTATTTTAGCCAGTTCCTCGTCATTTTCAAACTCCACAGTATAGTAGCTTACTCCTCCGTAAAGAATCGCATCGTTAGTTCTGGCCATAGCCTTAACAAACTTTGGATGGGTTGGCGGTATCGGAGCATACCCCCAAGCACTTAAAACCATTTTAGGGTTGAGGCCAACCTTCGCAAGTTTATGAAGACCTGTTTCAACTATGCGTCCTGCAACCTGCGTGGCTCCGGCAATACTAGCTGTGGGGGTTAGGATAAACGCCAAGTTTCCACACGAGACGCGACATTCCTCAGCTATTTTCTTCACTAGTTTTTCAGGAGGCTGCTTGTCAGTTTCTAAAACAACAACTGCCCTGTCAGACTCGTCTCTGTAGTCTATTTCTTCATATATTTCCTTGGGTTTTAAGGCTAAAGCCCGTGCAGGTCCTGAGCCTATTGCGGAATAATCCTCGCCTTTTATGTTCCAGCCTGCAAACTGTGATCCTAAGGCGGCTACGGCCGGGTGGTCGGTGTAAACGAATATGGATGGAAGTTCTATTTCGCCGTATTTTCTGCTGGTTATTTCTGCTTTGCCTAGGCCGCCTAGGCAGATTTCGGTTATTATTCTGCCGGCTTGAAAGCCTCCTTTAGCCTTTATTCCAGCATCAACCACTGTGGAGCCGCATTCCATTTTTCCAACGTTTACTTTGTAAAGTTCTGTGTTATTGCAAAGTTCTTCTAAGAGTTTCCAAGCCGACTGGTTTACACTTAATCCGCCTTTCAAGAGGGCTTTTCTCCTTTTACAGAAGTTTTTCGTAATGGTTTAGTTGAGGGTTGCTTGCCTTGGATACGTAAAGTTTGCCTTTTCCATTTTCCGCTAGGTCTCCGAGGAAAAGGTAGAAGGGAGTTTCAACAACTTCGCCTTCTTCGATCTTAACCTTCTTTTTAATGCCTTCAAAGGTAAAGCTTGGCAGAACCGATTCTATGGCGCCGCCTACGACAACTGTGCCGTCCACCATGCATGCTCCAGCCCTTCCTTCACAGTTCTTTTGCACGTAGATTAGGCCGTCATGCATCCGGAAGCCGGTAAATTGCCCAGCGTTTCCATAAATCTTTATCAAGCCTTTCCTCATGTGAGCGCCGGTTTCACGTCCCACGTTACCGTGGACTATTATTTTTCCACCTTTCATCCCTTCATTTTTTCCTCTGTACGGAGCCCCTAAATAGTCGCCGGCGTTTCCGTGTATTTCTATAATGCCTCCTTTCATCATTGAACCGGCCCATCCGCCAGCATTTCCGTATACGGTTATTTTTCCGCCAGTCATTTCTTCGCCTAAATGCATGCCCACGTCGCCGTTGACCACTATTTCGCCGCTTGCCATGCCCGTGCCTATCATTCGCACTTTGCTTAAATCTCCGTTTAGGGTTATCACTGTTTCAGCCGCGGCTGTAGGGTTTGCTGATTCCTCAATTTTGAAGAGGTCGCCTAGTTTTCGTTTTTTGTTGCCTTCCCAAACTTCAAGTTGCGCTATTTCTTTCAGGGTTTTTCCTTGGAAAATTTCAGGGTTTATGCAGTCAGCCATTATGGGGTATTTGAACTCTTTTAAGGGGGATAACGTTATCATTACACATCAGCCTTCACAGTTATTGGACGGGAAACTGCAAGATAGTGTTCTGTAACTGGATAGTTTTCATATTCCACAGTCCAGTACTCCCGAAACCGTTTTTGCATTTCAGCGTCCACTTCAATTTCACATGGTTCGCATATTTTCACATCAGTCCACATGGTGGCGCCATCCACGTGTTTAACAACTTCTCCATCTTTAACCACTATTTCACCGCCTTTAATTGTGTAAGCGGCATTCTTGAAAGCTTTAATTATGGCATCATAATCCTTTGAGGGACTCAACGTTTCCGGGTTAAGATTGTATATGGCTATGTCTGCATCTGCGCCTACGCCTAAATGTCCCTTATCGCCGAGCCCCAAGGCTTTAGCCTGTCCCGCTCTGGTGACTATAGCTATTTCGTATAAGGATAATTCGCGGTCTATTGATGGGAGAAGGCTTCTGCTTCTCGCCTTTGGATTAATCTTTTTCAACGTTGCCTCCCGGGCTTTCCAACTCATAAGCCAAGCTATAACCTGGGGATAGGCGATGAAAGGTCCAGCGTTAGGGTGATCCGTTGTCACAAAAATCTTCCAAGGATCCTTTATTAGCAAAGCTAGTTCAAGGCCTATGGACCATTGGGTTGCATGAACATAGCTTTTTGGGCGATAGTGGAAAGGCACTATTCCAGAGCTTGTTTCAGTTTCAACATCATGGTTTACCCATTTGTTTCCGGTTAATGTGTAAAGAACATATTGGAAGGGGCCGTCAGCCGTCATGGTTGTTGTATCCGTAAATACCACTTGGCCCATGTCTAAGGTTAAATGGGAATGCGCGTTAACGTATTTAGCGATTTCTTCAGCTCCAGATTCGAAGGTTCTCCAGTCGTCTCCTTTAAAAGCGGAAAATTGACAATGGGTTATATGCATCACTGGCTTATCATCGTCGGCGAGATCTTCAACACATTTGAAGGTCTCTAATGTGGTGAGGTAGTTGCCCGGCTGCCCAAGGTTATTTGTGTGAAGGTGAATTGTGTGGGGCAAATGCAACAACTTGTTAACTTTGCATAATCCGCGAATAATTTCGCGCGGCGTTATTCCAAAATTGGGAACCGGATCGTCTATGCTGCACACGTTGCGCCCAAAACCCCAAGCCTCAAGTCCTCCCGGGTTCACAACTTTTATGGCGTAACCCTTTGTCGCTTTTATTACCCAAGCCACATGCCGCGCACACTCCTCAATTTTCCCATCCCTTAAATATTCAAGTACAAACCACCAATCACCAACCAGAGGATAGCTTGCCTTATCAATTATGGGAATGTCGCTTAGCTCTTCATGTGTGTGCTTCGCTTCCAACGGAGGCATAGCTGGATCCATAACGGTTGTGTAACCCATTCTTGCGTAACGGTATCCCGTCGTAAAA
>WUQU01000543.1 GCA_009889605.1 Candidatus Bathyarchaeota archaeon
AGCGCTTTCAGATGATAATGCAGTTTGAAGATGAAATTCGCATAGATTTGTTTGTTGCAGTAGTTTTAATTCATTACCTTATTTTTGGCTTTCTTGTTCTTTCTATACTCTTTGTTTGTACATGTGATGTGGAAATCTGCTTGTATCATCAAAGTAAGAATTTCTTTGGTCTCCAACTCTTTGATTTATTCCTTGTGTCGACGTGCTTTTAGATGCTTGAAAAAGCCACTAATACGGAAAACGTCGGGCTTGCCCACTAAATCAACCTTGACTGCGTCATATTCGCAGACTATATAACATTCCATGCATTTGGTGCATTTGTGAAGTGAGCCATTGTCAACTAGGTTGATGTCTACTGGGCATACTTTTTCACATTTTATATCATCTTCGTAACGGCAGATTGAGCAATAATCCTTATGATACTCCTCGCATTCGTCTGGGCATCCCCTCATAATACACTTCTCTTGTTTCACTTTAGGTTTGATAAATGGATTCAAAGCGCCCACGCCATTTAAAAATGCGCCGAGGGGACAAAGTTTCCTGCACCAGAATCTTCTTTCTCTTGTGCTAGCTATGACTGCCGCTACTGGAATTACAAACAATTCAGGTACAATGGCCAAAAACTGGCCAGTAACGCGCGCTGTGGGTAGCCGCATCGATAGGTATTTGAGATGCACGAGGCCTCTGCTTATTATTCCCATAGGGCAAACAAAGCAGAATATACTAAGCTTGAGGAAATAAGAGCTAACGAGTGTTGTTCCCAAAATCCCGTAGGCTATAGCGCCGTTTTTCTTTGATATTAGTTTACTTATTGGGCAGGTTGGACATAACAAGTGGCTTCCAAGTTTACTATTTTTGTTCTGCTTGTTCCGCTTATATCTTGCGTTTCTTTTTGCTTCAATTTTTGGGTAAAATTTCTCTATAAATTTATCAAAACTGTCTATTATTGTGCCTAGGGGACAAGCCCAACTGCAAAAAACATTTCCCAATAAAAATATTGGGATGATAAAGGCCAGCATGGCAATGATTGTTGGGATAACACGTAGTTCGTCAACAAGTTCTGTTAGAAGAGTTGTTATAGCGCCTATAGGACACATAAGCCACGCGCCTGGATTTATGTTTGGTATGGAATAAGTTGTAAATGTTATACAGACTGACTGACCGATGGGTACAAGAAGCCACGGTTTACCTACTTGGATTCCGAAAAATAAGCTGTATGCTCCTCTTAAAGGTGTTCCTGCCAAGTAGGCAACTGGCACTAAATAAAGAAGCAGAAATGCAGCTTTACTGGTCCATCTTAAATATCGTAAACTCTTTTTCCAGCGGCGAGTCGTCAAAATTATCGCAATGCTTGTCAATAGTGGTGTAATGATAACAATAAATAATGAAAGATCAATTAGTGATGGAAACTTAAAGGTGGTCGGCGTGAATACTATAAGCACGGTTGCATTTTCACCTTTCACGGTCACCGACCCTGACGATGGGGATGGTGAGTATCCAGTAGGCCACCCTCCTACCTCCGGGACAGAGAAGGAGTAGACACCTTCTGGTACGGTGCATGTAATAGAGTCTGAATAAGATGAAAAATACTGAGAGTCCACAACCACAGTCCAAACGATTCCAGAGCGCAAGCCTGACTTGATGAAGGTTACGGAATAGGTTTGCTCGCTTGATAAGGGATTCACTATTTTGTCGGTTACGTTGCTCGATGTATATGTGCTTGTTGTCGCGTTCAAAGCATGCGCGCTATAGCCGGCGGCTCCAGAAGAAGTACTTTTTGAAAAAATCACGGCCAAAAACAATATGACCAAGGCAAAACAAACAATTTTCCTTTTCATTTTTTTCCCTTTCTGATCGTTTTTGCGCGCAAGTATATGCATAAGGGGAAGAATCACCATTTTCGGTCACGTAAATTTACTTATCTGAGTCTCTATATTAAATTTAATTTTTTTATTTGTTTACGAAATTGCCAGAGTGTTTATGTAAAACGGGTTAGCCTACGCATAATCCAAAACATTCAATTGTGGTGGGGTAAACTCTTTTTTCTTTGAGTAAATCAATGGGGCAGTTAGGGTCTGATGCTAGATAGTCGCCGCTTTGGGCGTAGGCTTTAGCTCTGCATCCTCCACAATTATCTCGGTACATGCACTCTCCGCATTTTTCCTTTAGTAAACTTCTATTTCGAAGTTCATTGAAGACTTTCGAGTTGTGCCAGATGTCAGCAAGGCTTTGTTCTCTGACATTTCCGACCTTTAATTGTAGGAATGGGCATGGGTATATGTCTCCGTTGGGTCTTAAACTGAAGTAGTTTATTCCTGCGTGGCATCCTATAGGAGTGTATACAAGGAATTGTCTCAAAAATTGATCTGGAGGTTTGGTGCCGTACTTTTTATGCATTTCTAAAACGATTGCTGGATAGAGGGGGCTTCCTCCAGAGACTAGAAAGAACATTTCCTTTTCTTCTTGCATTTTGTAGAGGTAATCTAACAGTTTAGCGCGTTGTTCTTGGCTCATTGCAAGATCTTTTAATTCTTTTCCGCGTCCCACAGGGATGAAATCGTAAAGCACAATTTGTTCAACGCCTAAGTTGGCGAGTAAATTTATTAGCTTAGGTATTTCGTCAAAATTGTTTTTTAAGGCCATGGTGGTGATTACTACTTTTAAGTCAACCTCACGGCATGCTTTAATTGCTTTTATTGCGCTTTCAAAGGCTCCAGGTGTATTTCTAAGTGCGTCGTGACGTTCAGGGGTTGCGAAGTCTAGTGGAACGCCTAAGGCTATCATTCCAGCCTCTTTGAGTTCCCACGCTGTTTTGCGGTCGAGAAGCACTCCGTTTGTTAGCATGGCTGGTATAATTCCTAAATCGTTGCAGTGTTCAGTTAGATAAAATGTGAAGTCCTTTCTGAGGAGGGGTTCTCCGCCGCTGAAAATTATGACTTCTGTTCCGAGGTCTGCCATTTCGCTTATTGCTTGTTTTGCTTCTCTTAGAGTAAGCTCGTTGGACAAGGCTTCTAGAGCATCTGCATGGCAGTGTAAACATTTTAGGTTGCATGCTCTGGTGACAGAGTATGATACTATTTGAGGCGTGATAGTTTTTCCCTTTAAGCCCTTGCCCATTAGCTTCTGTCGGAACAGTAATTCAAGGAGTTTAAGTCTAATGTCCATATGGATGCCCAGTTAAAAAGTTGAAAAGGTTTTTTGATGGTTGATTACACCCTTGATTTTGAGCTTATACCCCATGTTTGGATGACTCTGCGCAATATCCAAGCTACGGCGAAGGCTATGGCTGCTATAATTATGGCTAGCATTAGGTTGGGGCCTATGTCGATTTCTGTTCGTGAAACTGCCATTTCTGGAGCGTTGCTTATTATGAACTGGGATGGTTCTAGGGCGGTGTCGCATATGCGGGGTTCATCTATTATGAATTCTGCATCGTGTCCGAAATAGATTTCTGTTCCCCTTAATATGTTGCCTGTGGGATTTTGCACTCCCCATGTGACTTCTGTTTCTTTTTCTTCGCCATTAACGTAGAGGTGCATGCCAGTAACTTTGCTGCGGGTGAATGCTACATGGACCCATTGGTTTAATGGGATAACGGGTTCGACTGTTACTATCTCGTTGAAACGTTCTTTATCAGTGTATACATATCCTCTTAGGAACCCTTTATCTGTGGTGCTCGGGGTTAAGGCAATTCCGCATATACGTGTGACTGTTTGCCATTCTAAGCCGGCGCTGTAGCATATAACCAATATATTGTTGTAGGTGATGTTTCTGAGCGCGTTTACGTATATCCAGGCTTCAATTGTGATTTCTTTTGGCGTGTACAAGCTTGAAGAGAAAGGTACATACAGAAAGTTTTTTCCATCGAAGCTTAGGGCTTTGCCAAATTTTCCCTCGACAAGTGTGGGTGGAGGGGATCCTCCTAAGATTCCAATGTTTTCTTTATCGGTTGCGTCAGGCGTGTAGATTTCGTCGAAATGCCACAAAGCAACGGTTTCATAATTTGTTTTGCCACGAGTCTCTGCGAACGCCACTGCTAATGTGGCAAGCATGTTTGTTAAGAGCAGCATAAAAATTAACCTTTTGAACAACGTGTTTTTCAACTTTATCCCATCCTTTTAAGATAGTTAAGACGTTTACCACTAAATGCGTTAAGGTTTTTTAATATTTATTTTTCTTATCAGGATTTTCAACTTTTTAAATGAAAATAAAAAAGGAAAGTTGAATATGGATGTTTTGGCTCAATTTTTATTTGCGTAGTTTTCTGACTGTGATTATGCCGTAGACTACTAGGATTGCGACTACGATTATGGCTATGGCTAGGGCTGTTAGCATCGGCATATAGTCTGTTGGGATTGGGATTTGTGGCGTTTCTGGTTCTGGAGGCGGTGGGCCTACGGTTATGGCTGTGGCTGCGGCTGAACTGCCATAAGAGTCGTCTCCCATGAAAGAGGCGATTATCGTATAGGTGCCCTCTTCTTCAGGAGTCCACGCAAGGCTGAAAGTTCCATAGAAGCCGTTGGTTGTAACCGTGCCCAAGTCTATGACTTTGCCATCATCCTTAATGGCGCAAAGCCTTACAGACACACCGGTTATCGTTTCATTGCCCCAAAGCCCGCTTATTGGCATCTGCTTATGTAAGTGTTCCATCCATGTGGCCATAGACTCTTTAGAGACGCAGGGCGTTCCAGGCTGAGCAGGCGACATGTCTAAAACTGTGCCTTCAATGAGCACTGTGCTGCCCTTAACAGTGGCCTTAGGCGAAACTGCAACACTTGTAGAGCTTTTGCCCTTACCAAACACATACATATATCCGTCGCTGCCGGCTAGTGTCAGGTAGCCGTCGGCTATGGGCCCTATGTCTGTGGTGTGTTTTGATGAGGCTCATGCTATGGCTACTTTCCATAGGAGTTTACCTGTGGTGGCGTTGAGGCAGTGGAGTTCCCATCCTCTGGGGATGGGTACGGTTGCTGAGTGTTCAGTGTTGTATATGTAGTATTTTCCGTCGGCAATTGCGCCGCCGATGTTCGTGGAATAAACGGGTTGCCCTGTTTCGTCGATGTACGGTGTCTCGTATGGAGTGGCTGCGGGCGAATGGTATTTCCAAGCTATTTTTCCGTTGGTCCAGTTGAAGGCGTATACGGCTGCGTAGCCATTTCTGTAGAGCAAGCCATAAGCTGAGAGGACGTTGTAGGCTCCGAAGCCGCCAGTGTCCCAGGGATACTCCATCTCTTCACTCTTCCAGGCCAAGCTTCCATCATTAAGGTTTAAGGCCACAAAATACCCTTGCTCCGTTAAGACAGCGATTTTTCCATGGTCAGCATAGTTGGTGTTTCCGCTGTATTCCCATTCGGGAATTGTTTTGGTCCATAATACTGTGCCGTCTTTCAAGCGGGCTGCTGTTATAGTGGTGTTGGCAGGGGCTCCCCCCACAAAGGTTTTCGCCACTAGAGCGGATATGCCCACGTTGAAATCGGTGGTTTCAGGCAGGCTTGACCATGGCCATGTTACGTTGTTTTTTATTCTTGTTGTTAATGTTGTAGCTGTGCCGAAGGTAGTCCAGTTTATTAGTCGGTAACGTGCGGCACCAGCAGCGGCGCCGAGGTCTCGCACAGTTATGGCGTATCCGTTTCTGTAGTAGTAGCCCGTTGTTAATGGGGCAATTGAGTAGTTTCCAACCATGGCTCCCGTCCAGGGGTCATACTTTCTCAAGTATCCGCCGCCTATGGATAAGAAGTATACGGATGTCACGTGTTCATGTACTCCGGTTGTTGCACCGCCTGGTAAAAGCCCTTGGTTAAAGTATTCGATGACCGTGGGTGCTGATTCACCTGCCGTCAGCGGTCTCTCCCAGAACACTTCCCCTGTGCGTATGTCGTAACACATCCAATAGGTTACCGCGGTTTTTCCGCTTCCAGGTTTGGCATAGGCATGGTAAGCTCTTCCAGCATATATCATCTGTGGAAAACGTCCCAAGCCGCTAGCGCCGAAGATGTTTACATCGGAGATTTCTATTCCATAGTCTCCTCCAATAATGCCTGCTATTGCATACTGCCGTTTCCATACCACATGCGGGCTGTTTGGCCCTTGAACCCATGGAGTGAAGTGGCCGAGATGTGCACCCATCGCGCCTGGTGTGACTCCGGCTGCGCCGATGTGTCCACCATAGTATGGGTTCGTGTTAGGGTAGAGTTTGTCCCACAACTTGCGAGCTAACCCATAATGTTCGCCGGCTGGACCGTGCCACGGCCAGTTTCCTGCAATTCTCCACCATTCTCTGTACTCGTAGGGTACGGGTCTTGTCCACTAGTCTGTTGGCAACGGCATTTCAGGCCAGGAGAGCGCCACATAGTCTTCCAACACAGTAACGTTCATTACTTTGGACGAGCTGGGCTTGTAGTATGCTGATTGTGTAAATGCGGTTCCCCCTGGCTGGGACGTTGTGTAAATATCGCCTAGAGAGTAGTTTCCTGCTGGATAGTATATTCCTGGGAAATCAAATTTGAACTTCCATGTGCCCGCTTTATCCATAATCCACTCAAACCATGCTGTTCCGTCTGCAACATAAGAATCCATCATTACAACCTCTTGACTTCCGTCCGGCTTGGTGATGGTCACTTTTAAGTCTTTGAATTTCCGATTCGCGTGAGGCGCTGGTAAAGGAAACAAGTTAACTAATACAATCTGGTTAACACCCACAACAGTAGGCCTAACACTCATTAAGGCTATTGTTTCCACAACAATATCTGGAGTAACGCCAGAAGGTATCGTTATACTTGGCTGTCGCGCCGCAAGCTGAGCTTCAACTGGCTGAATAGGCGCGGCTACAAACATTAAAGAAGCTAAAGTCAAAGTCAAAGCAATAGCCCTCAGAAAATTTTTGGGGCCTTCATTTTTATTTCTCCTTTCAAGTCGGTCACTTTACAAAATTAAAGTTCAACACTATAAATTTTTTTCTTAAAAGAAGTGGAAGCCCAACTGAAGAAACAACTCCTAAACACTGATAAAATTATGGCCATCCTTTTTCAACCAAAAAGCGAATAAAACACGAGTTTAAAATTTTAAAACGCTTAACATAAAGGAGAAAAGCACATCAGCTCCCTCAAAATTTACGAAATAGAAGTATGAGCGTTGGTGTTGAGGCTCCCATGGGCTTCAACCGTTTAACTTCTTTTAAAGAGAACCTAGCACTAAGCATACGCCTTAAGCCTTCCACCGTAAAATAATGCTTATGACTTATGAGAATCATAGCGCAAACTTTCCAACCCTTCAGGAGTAGAGATTATCAGATAGCCATTACTTCTGAGAACCCTATAAGCCTCATCGAAGAAGCTAAGGGGATTCCACAAATGCTCTACAACTTCAGAGGCTATAACCGCGTCAAAGTTTCCCGAAGTGAAAGCTAAGTTTTCTGCGTCACCAGCTACAAGCAACGGAACCCTACGGCTCTGAGCCAGTTTGACAATCTTTGGCAATTCTACCGATATTACCTTGTTACCTTTTTTTCCCTTAAGGGTTCGCCAATAGCTCCATCTCCGCATCCGACATCCAAAATGCATAAGCCGTTACCCATACGGCTAACCATATCGGAAATAGTCTGAACCCTTTCCACATTAAGGGGACGTGCATGGGCCACTGCCGTACTGTGCAGCGGCGTTGACATGCAAGCGTCATATAACTGCCACTCCACCCATCTTTGCTTACTTTGATGTCTAAACATGTATCGAGTTTCCCTTATGATAATATGCTTTAATTGCAGAGGATGAGTTAACAAGTATACGAAACCGTGAATTAGTTTTCTTGAAGTTTTTGGTCGCTTTGAAGCCATCTTAAGCCTCACAAAACACAAACAGCCTATCATTTTAAGGTTATCGGTTACATATTAGATTTAGGCTGTTGAAACGTTAAAAGTTTTCAATTCTACGTAAAACTAAAGGAAACCCAAGAATTAAAAAGTTTCATAATGAACTATTCTACTAAGAGACCTTCTGTCAGGAGGCGCCGGAGATTCAGCGGAATAACCAACTGGAATTATTGCAACAGGCCTTATGCCTTCAGGTATTTGAAGTATCTCCGCCGCTTCATCTTCCCTGAAAGACCCAACCCAGCATGTCCCTAAACCTAACGAATAAGCAGCAAGATGAATGTTCTGTGCGGCGGCAGCCGTGTCCTGGATGCAGAACAGGCTTTTGCCACGAAACCCATACCCTTGCAAAGCACGGTTTTCATCAGCGCAAACAACTATAACTACAGAAGCCTCTTTGACAAACGTTTGCCTCAACGCTGCATTCGCAAGTTTTGCCTTAGTTTCCGAATTGCGCACGACTATAAACTCCCATGGTTGAATGTTGCCTGCGGATGGCGCCCACCTTGCCGCGTCAATAAGCTTTTCCACAACATCGTCGGAAACTTCAATTTTTTTAAAGGATCTTATGCTTCGTCTTTCTTTTATGGCTTCTGAGACATCCAATTTGTTCAGCCTCAAACTTTATCTATACTTAACTAACCAAAAAGTCTTAAATTTTACTTATTTCGCTGTTCTGTTGTATTGAAAGAGACGTGGAGGGGGGCATGAATTGAGAAGGGCATGGCTTTTAGCCATAGTGCTTGTTTTAGTGATAGTCTTTCTGGCTGTAAGCTATTTCATTGCGGGTTATACTTTTACAGATGCGCTGAGCAAAATGGACGTTAACAGTGGAAGCATTAATCTAGACCTCATCAATCAAACGCGCATTGTTGGCAGTGTGTCTTTCATTGTAGATGATCCTTCTGAAAATTGACATAAACATCCTCTCTTTTTTAATCTTACACTATTCATTAGCAACAATGAAAGCCAAAGAATTTTTCTAGGCAGTGTGGAAAGCGGCAACGTAACTATTGCTTCAAAAAGCAACCTCTTCATCGAACTTAAAGTTAACACAACAAACACCGAAGCAGTTGAATTGTTCAAAAGTCAAAAACATACGCTTTCTTATTCTTGCAAAATTGTTGCTTCAGCACATGTTCTTTTCTGGCAGATCACAAAAGCCAACGAGATACACTAGCCAACAGCCTGATTCTGATGTGGGCATCTACCAAAAACTTTAGTTATGAGAAAACGTTTAAAACTTGGAACAAACGTTAGGGTAAGGTGATTTAAAATGTCCTTTTACAAAACAAGGGGACCTTTACTTATCACGTCTTGGAGAGCTACAAGAGCCTGCAACCTCAACTGCCTATATTGCAACGTAGAGGCAAAGGCGGAAGCTGCACCCGACGAATTAACTACGAAGGAAGCCATGCGCCTCGTAGATCAGATTTACGAATTCGGGTCAGAATGGTTTGGACTGAAGGGCGGAGAACCCATCATGAGAAAGGACGTTTTCGAGATCATAGGCTACGCGAGGAGTTTAGGCCTCAAAATCTGCCTTTTGACAAACGGTTACTTCGTCGATGGAGACATATATGACAACCTTGTAAAAAACGAAGTTTTCACATCCATAAGCCTAGACGGCCCCGAAGAAGTAAACGACATAATCCGCGGTAAAGGCTCATATAAAGCAGGTTTATCCGCAATCCAGAAACTTTCCAAAGCCGGAATCTTAAACGGCATTTCAATGGCCATTACGTCGATAAATTACATGCATGCAGACCACATAGTGAATTTAGCTGAGGAATATGGTGCCAAGTTTGTATGGTTTAATCACCTGCTTCCATGTGGAAGAGCCAGGGGGAAACTGCAACTTGAGCCAACTCCAGAGCAGTATGAATGGGTTCTAAATCACCTTTATGACTTGATAAATAGGACATATAAGAAAAAATTCGACTTCCATATTCATTGTCCCTTCTTCGCGCGCATATACAAAGAGAGGAATCCCTCGAGATTCTGGGAGTGGTTTAACAACGAGTTCGGAGGAAAATGCATATACTTCCTGTTTGGAGGATACTTAAGTGTACTTGAGAACGGAGATGTAATCCCATGCTTTTATTCAGAGGGGTTGAAAATAGGAAACATACGTGAAAAGAGCCTCAAAGAATTTTGGGAAGATGTTCAAAAATCCGACTTTTACACTAGACTAAAAGACCCAAACAACCTGAAAGGTAAATGCGGAATCTGCGAGTACCGAGACATATGCGGAGGATGCAGAACCCGAGCATACGCCCATACAGGAGACTACTTTGAATCCGATCAAGCATGCGCCTACATACCTAAAGCGCTTAAGGAAAATTCTCTTCACTCTTGCATGCACGCCGCAAACATAGCAACTCTGAAAAGAGAAAAAGGTAAAACCTAAAGCCTTTTAAAATACGCTTATTCCCCTTATTTAACGAAAACTTTTAACCCTAAAACTTTAAGGAAGCTCATATACAATGGAGTCTTAGCTAATCTAGGAGTGTTAATCTTGGGAATAGCGAATACAAATAAGAATTCAAAGTTTCTTGGGTTTTATGGCGGTTACGATTTTTCTAAGAAAAATTTTGCTAGGTTGGTGGTTATATACCAGATTTTCTAACGGCTCTTTGCACGCTGCTTTTAGCTGTATTCATCGACTTTATTATAAGCGATCCATCTCCAGAAGATCCATGGAAACTTAGGTTTAAGCTTCACCCCATCGTTTGGATGGGTAAATTAACCAGTATATTGGAAGCGCGGTTAAAAAATCAAAATCCCAGAATAGAAAAGTTTAACGGGGTTATTTTGGCTATAACCGTCATAGCCGTTTTTACAGTTCCAACATACTTCATACTTGAATTCGTGTATCTGCGTTTGGGAAGTATTGCTTACATAGTTATAGGTGCAATTATCCTAAAATTCACTATGTGTATAAAACTTGAGACAGATTGGAGCATAGCCGCAGCCAAAGCCATAGAAAAAGGCGACCTTGAAGAAGCCAAGAGGTACGCGCACTTTTCAAGGAGAGACATGAAAAACTTGACAGGCTCCCAAATAGCCTCAGCCGTTATAGAATCCATGGCTGAAAACTTGACAGACTTTAGGCTTTCACCCATTTTCTATTACGCCTTTTTTGGTGTCCCCGGAGCCGTTGCTTTTAGAGCAATAAACACCCTTGACGGCATGGTGGGATTCAAAGATCCCGAGCACATCAACATAGGATGGTTTTCTGCCACATTAGACACTATTGTCAACTATGTTCCAGCTAGACTGTCGACATTCTTAATAGTGGTGGCATCCGCCGTTCTAAGAGAAGATCCCCGAGAGGCGTGGAAAACCGCCTTCAGAGATCACGCGAAAACTCCAAGCAGAAACCATGGTTGGCTTATGGCTGCTATGGCTGGAGCCCTACGCGTTCGCCTCGAGAAACCTGGGCACTATGTTATAGGGGATAACCTTGGAGAACCATGGGCTAAACATATTCTCCAAGCCTTGAAAATACGTGATGTCGTGATGGTGCTTTTCACCCTAATTATCCTTGTGCCCATACTTCTTCTATTGAACCTTATTTTTTAAGAAAATCCATATTTATTGGAAGAAGTTGATGGCTTTAGGTTATCTGTTTTCGAGGTGATTGCTTTCATTTTCTGTGAATTATTTTTCTTTTTAGTTGGTTTATGATTCTTTTTGGTGAACAATGGAATTCTTTGTGAAATCTTTGCTGTATTTTCAGTAGGATTTCGTAGTTGAAGTCCTCTGTTTTAACGTAAGCTAGGAAGTCGTCCATTCGGTCGTAAAGTCCTTTTTGAATGACTTCATCGTAAAGGGTGCTTCCGGGGCATGCGATGTAGATGTTAAATCGGCACCAGTCTGGGTTTATTTGTTTGGCAAATTTAAGGGTTGCTTCCATGTCTTCAAGTTTTTCTCCGGGTATGCCAAGCATAAAGGAGCATGCGATTTTTATGTCTTCTTCTCTGCAAAGTTTAACAGCGTTTACCACTTGGTCGAGGGTAATGTTTTTGTTAAGTTTGTTTAGGATTCGGGGTGATCCGGATTCAACACCAAACCATATGGTTCTACAACCCGCCTGCTTCATAGCCCTTAAAAGTTCCTTTGAAACTAAATCCACTCTGGTGTCGCATATCCACTCCACGTTTAAATCCCGTTTTCTAAGTAGTTCGCAAACTTTCAAAACCCAGTTTCTGTTAATGGTGAAGTTGTCTCCAACAAAGTAGATTCCTCTTGTTTGGAAACTTGTGATTAAGTGTTCCACTTCATCTGCCACTCTGGCTGGGCTGAAAAGTCTACACATGTCTCCCCACAGCCTTCTGTTTTCGCAAAATGCACATTTGTATGGACAGCCGCGCACAACGTTCATGGTGTCTACGGGGTCAACTCCTAGAAAAGCAAACTTTCTATCGTAAAGGTGCATTGGCAGCAGTTTTCTCGCAGGGTAAGGCACTTCATCCAGGTTTTCAATAAACTTTGGAGCGTTTTTCACGATTTTCCCGTCATGCCTATAGGCGATTCCTGCAACTTTACGGGTAGCCTTTGACTCCAGTTTTTTCTCGGCGGCGAGAACTGCCAACTCGGTTATGGCGCGTTCGCCTTCTCCTAAAACAACATAATCTATTTCCGGATGTTGCAACATTGTTTCAGGCATGTAAGATGGATGTGGTCCCCCAACAACAACTTTACATGAAGGGTTTGTTTCCTTGACAACTTTAGCCATTTCAACGCACTGTCTGTAAGTAACCGAATTGCAGCTTATGCCTACCATTTCAGGTTGATGCTTTTCAACAAGAGACTTTAGATAGCTTGCATCTTTTTTAAATGCGTAATTGTCAAAAACTTCCACTTCGAAACCTGCTTTTTCAAGGGCAGCAGCGACATAGGCCAAACCTAATGGAGGGAGCATTTTTGAAAGGCCCCAAGGAGAGTTAGCGGGCACATCTGGGTTAACCAGCAGAATCTTAGGGCTCATTTTCCGCACCATTTTCTCCGCTTTTTCATGTCTTAATGAATAGACTTATTTAAAGTCTCCTAGAGGGTAAATGTAAAAGTTAGTAATTGTTGGGTTGGTGATTTCAGCTTCTCTATTTTCTGATAATTTTTGGCTTAAATAAACTCCCATACAATGTTTATCCGCCATATATCGCCAAGTTTTGTCAGTCTTATTTCGTTGTCGTCTATTTCGATTAATCCCTTATCTTTAAGTCTCTTTATGGCGTCTGGAAAAGCTTCTTCAGGGAGCTTTCCGAATCTTGCTTTAAATTCTTTTTTGTTTACTGGTAACCAGATGTATAAGCGTTGCATCATCTTCCGCATCATATCTTCGTCTGTGGCGCTGTGAAGTTTCGCTATTGGGAATACGCCGTTTTTCACGTATTCAATGTATTTATTGACTTCTGCAATATTTTGGTAGGAGTATCTTCCTATGTATCCCATGAAACATCCTGCTACTGTTGTTAGTTGACCGGCCCACGGCCATCCATGCACGCATGATTCTTCTATATGCTCTTCAACTCTTGTGAATCTGTCATGTCCTACCGGCGTGTAGCCCGCTTTTGTAGGCAGTTCCAATGCCTCTATATACATTAAAGCTTCTGTTTTCCAATCTTGCGGTTGAGGCAGCAAGCCCTTTTTAACCTGCATTTCAAGAAGGGTTCCTGGATAGATTTCAAGCGGATAACATTCTATGCCCTCAACCTCTAGCTCTATTGCCTTTTTTTTAATGTCTTCTCTCCATGTTTCAAGGGTTTGTCCCGGAAGGTTATACATTAGGTCTATGCATGCGTAGAGCCCCAGCTTTCTTGCCTTTCTTATTATTTCTTCTGCGTGTTCTCCGCTGTCTGGGATGAGAAGCATGCGTCTTATTTTGTTGTTGAAAGTTTGGACGCCTAAATCCAGTTGAAGACTCCGTAATCTGCAAATTTTTCAAGTTTGTACTCGTCGGTGTTGTGTGTTGAGGCGGTTACTTTTATCATGTATTTACTGCTTATGGTGAAGTTGCTTTTGCAGAACGAAATTATGTCTATGATTTGTTCAGCTGACAGAATTGTTGAGGTCCCTCCTCCGAGGACGATTTCATCGAATTCGCTTGTTTGCATGTACTTCGCCTCTGCGTACATTTTAAGTTCTCTTTTTAAGGCTGCCAAATAGGGTTCAATAATGTTCATGTTCTTTAAAATTGTTGAGGGATAATGGCAGAAAGCACATCTGGAATCGCGGAATGTCACCCAGGGTTAAAGCTCCATCTTCTTTCGGTTTGTATTTTCATTGTTTTTTAGGAAATCGGCAAAAGCCTTCAACATTTCAGGGGTTGTATCTGGGTATTCGCGGTAAGTGTATGGCGGCCATAGTTTTCTATACTCATACGCTCGCAGAATCTCTGCCTTGTCTATTTCCAAAAAGCTTTCACCTTTTCACATGAGTCCTATCTTCAATGAGATATAAACTTTATCATATTGAAAATGGGTCGTTGTTATCAAATCTTTAACGTTGCTGACTTGTGGTTGCTGCTTTTCAAAATACGATTGAAAGAGGAAAGGGATTACTAAAGCCTTGCAATGGTGTAAGCGGAATGAATTTAAAAACAAAGTTAAAGAGATATACTGTGCAAAACAGAAGAGGAAAACTACCTGGATAGTGTTTCCCAATAGAGGCGGAGTTGTGTGGTCAGGTTAAAGGTTGCGGTTTTCAATACTCAACCTCCTCATTTATTTTTTGGAGGTGTAGAGCGTCGAATAATTGAAACTGGTAAAAGGTTACAGGGAAAAGTTATAATTGAAGTCTATTGTGGTGCAAAAGCAGGTTTCAATAAAGCGGCCGCCGTGGATGGAATAACGTTGATTCCCTGTTTCTCAACAGACTTGTTCTTTCCAGTTGACAACTGGTTTTTCAATAAATCCTTAGGTAGAATGTATAAAGCGATAAAAGCAGATGTGTTTGAAGCGCATACTGTTAGCGGTTACGGGTTTTTAAAAGCCATGACGCAACACAAAATCAAGAAGCCTTTTATCCAAACAGTTCACGGGGTTCTTGCTGATGAGTACCTCCAGTCTCTTAAATTTTCTTCTCAAACGCTTAGGACAAAGTTTTCCAGAATTTTTATGCGAAAACTTTCAGAAATGGAGAAATATGCAGCTCAAAACGCGGATTTGCTGGTTACTGTTAGTAAATACTCGTTGTCCAAGATGGTGGAGTTATACGGTGTGGACGCCGCAAAAATACGTGTAGTTCCAAACGGTGTTGATGTTACAAGATTTAAGCCTGCCAGAAGCTCGGAAAATCTTAGACTCAAGGTCGGAGTTAACGATAATGCATGTGTGCTTTTCGTTGGAAACCTTATTCCCAGAAAAGGCGTTACCTTTCTTATAGACGCTGCAAGATACATTCTTAAAGAAAACAAAAAAGTAGTGTTTCTAATAGTTGGAGATGGACCGCTGAAAAACTACCTTGTTTCATATGCAAAAATTCAAGGTGTTAATGAAAATTTCGTTTTCTTAGGCAATGTTCCTGAGAACATGCTTCCGGCCGTATATAACTGCGCTGACGTATTTGCCCTACCATCAATTCAAGAGGGGCAAGGCATAACCCTTTTAGAAGCTCAAGCCTCAACCAAGCCGGTAGTTGCCTTCCACACTGGAGGCATAGACGAGTTTGTCTTAAATAAGAAAACTGGTTTGTTGGTTAAACCCGACAGCCGTGAATTGGCTGATGCCATTTTAAACCTTTTATCCGATGAACAGTTAAGAAATAAAATGGGGCGTTATGCTAGAAAGTTTGTCTGTGAAAATTTTTCTTGGGATATTTGTGCTGAAAAGATGTTTGACGTCTACTGTGAAGCGTTAAATCAAAATACGTGATGTCTTCCGGAGTCTATGTTTAGATTTCATGCCCGCTTAATGGTGTGATTACAAATGTTAGGTGAAATTGGCGCTGGTTTTTTCAAGCATTTCTATAATGGGCAAGTTGTAGGGGCATTTCGGTTCGCATTCGCCGCATTTTGTGCATTTATCTGCTCCCGTTTCGAGGCCTTTGTAAAGTTTTTAGCCCAGTTTTTAAGGTTGTAAGCTTCGTAAAACATGTGAAACCTAAGGATTGCTGGTATGTTTAAATTTTGAGGGCATGGGAGACAAAGTCCACAGTCTCTGCAGTGGCCTTCAAGTTTCGCTTTAAAAATTTCTTCTTCGTGGCTTGTTAGCCCTTTGTATTTGTTTCCAACGTCCGCTGCGACTTCAACTTCTTCGATAGTCCTCATTCCGACCACTGTTGTGGCTATATTTTGTGCTATTACAAATCTTAACGCTTTTTGAATTCTCGAGATTTTGTCTTGTCCAAGCCAACGTTTGAGGTCTGGGTCGTCGGAGAATAGGGAAAGCGATGGTTTATACAAACAAGTTATCAGGTTAGAGGTCTTGGCTGAGAGGGGTTTCATGGCTGCAATTCCCACGTTGAGGCTTTTTGCGAGAGGTATTAGTTCCTCTAAAGCCTGCCTTGTCACCACGTTTATTGGGACAAGCACGGTGTCGAACTCGTTTGTTTTTATAGCTTCAATAAGTACAAGGGGCTTATGTCCTGTAATGCCAATGAGTCCACTAATCTTTCTGAGCGTGCTTTTTTGCATGCTTTAAGGGAACCGCTTGGACTCAAAGCCTTTTTTAATGTTTCTTTATCGTCTATCCCGTGAAGCTGAATTATGTCAAGCCTATCAGTCCTTAGCCGTTGCAAGCTACTTTTAATGTCTGAGTATGCTTCGCTTCTGGTTCTTGAACCTGTTTTCGTGGCGATTACACACTGGTCTCTAACGTCTTCCAGCGCGGTTCCCATTTTTACCTCGCTGTCTCCATCCAGCTTAGCCGTGTCAAAATAGTTGATACCTAGTTCGAAGGCTCTTTGAACAACTTTCTTTGCCTCTTCCATGCTAATTTCTGAGATCCATGTACCGCCGAACCCTATTATTGAAACTTGAAGATCGGTTCTGCCAAGTCTCCTTTTCTGCAACGGACGACTCTCTCCATTGGAAGATGAATCTAAGCTTAAGATATATCTGTTATTTGATCTTAATAGTCTAGCACTTAGTAATTAAAACTATAACTGGGTGCGTGATTCCTAATATTCAGTTGGACGGGTGTCTGTTGAAAGCAGATTTAGTCTTAGTCAACGGGCATGTCTTAACGATGAACCCTTCTAAACCTTACGCTGAAGCAGTGGCAATCAAAAAGGGCAAAATTGTCAAGGTCGGTGGAAATGAAGAAATCTCGCATTTTATTGGTAAAAAAACGGTAATAATTGATTTGAAGGGAAAAAGTGTTATTCCAGGCTTAATAGATGTACACATACATGTCGCAGATTTTGGAAAAATTTTGAACTGGGTTAACTTAAATGGCGCAAAATCCATTGAAGAAATGCGGAAGCAAATCAAACTGCATTCAGAGAGAACGCCTAAAGGTAGATGGATTATAGGTTACGGATGGGACGAAGCCAATTTTATGGAAAAGAGGCTTCCAAACGTGAAAGACTTGGATGAAGCCGCGCAGGAAAATCCTGTGGTTCTTTATCGCCGTCAAGGTCGTGTATGTGTTGTAAACACTAAGGCATTAGAATTGGCGGGAATAACAGGGGAAACTGTTCCCCCGCAAGGCGGCGAAATCGAGAAAGACCCTCAAACAGGCGAGCTTACAGGCATTCTGCGTGAAAATGCTACAGACCTTGTTTGGAAAATTATTCCAGAGCCAGCTGAAGACGAGATTATAGAAAATGTCAAGTTAGCTTTTCAAAAAATTCTTGAAGTTGGAATTGCCACCATACATTGGATAGTCTTATCACCTTCTGAGGTTGCAATTATCCGAAAACTTTGCACAAAAAACGAACTGCCCATAAGAGTTCACTTAATTATTCCAATAGCTCTTCTAAAAGATATGGAAAATTTGAAGGCTGCGTTAAAGGGAAAAGTCAAACTTCAAGGAGTTATAATTTTTGCAGACGGCTCCTTAGCCTCTAGAACCGCCGCCCTATCCAAACCATATAAGGATTGTCCCACAACGCGAGGACCCCTTTTCTACACACAAGAACAGCTGATTGAACTGATTGCTGAAATTCGCAAAAATAACCTTCAGCCAGTGATACACGCCATGGGCGACAAAGCAGTAAAAATGGCTTTAAACGCCGTTGAAGAGGCTTTAGCTGAAGCTGATAGGAGGAATTTGCGGCCTCGAATAGAACAAGCCGCCGTGTTAAACAAAGCCTTAATTAAGCGTATGAAGGGCCTCGGAGTGCTTGTTTCAGTTCAGCCGTATATGATTTTTTCAGAGTTTTCAGTTTGGTCAGCTATGGATGGGTTAGGCGGGGAAAGGGCTCGTTGGCTTTATCCCCTTAGAACGCTGATGGCAGAAAGCGTAAAAGTATGCGGTGGTTCAGACTGTCCCATGGAACCCTTAAACCCTTTTATACAAATTAAGGCAGCTGTGGCTAGACAATTTTTCCAAGAAGAGCAGATTACAGTTGATGAGGCTTTACGTTTGTATACGGTTAACGCGGCATACGCGTCTTTTGAAGAGGACCTAAAGGGTTCGGTGGAAGAGGGCAAGCTGGCCGATTTAACTGTTCTTTCCCAAAATCCTTTGGAAATTTCGCCAAACGAAATCGACCGAATTAAAGTGGATATGACGATTGTAGGTGGAAAAATCGCCTATTCCAGTTTTAGCTAGAAAAACATTTAACATGAGATGCGGCACTCATAATAGGGACGATGGAAATCCAATGGCACTTAACCCCATAAAGTTCAGCAACTTCTGGAACGCCGTTATAACTTCTCCACCTGTTAAAAGAATGTTAACTTTGTCGTTAAAAGTATGTGATGCTTGTGGAAGGCAAATTCTTGAAACAGCCTTGGATGATTATGTGGATTTGAATACGCAGAAATGTAAAAAATGCAGTGTATACTCGCGGATAATAGGGTTCTGGATAGAATTTCTCAGAAGAAGCCTTTCCATCGAAGAGGCAAAAGTTAAAAAGATTCTAGCCGACAGCCCCGCGCGAAGGGGAATAAAAAGCATAGTTAAAACCTTCACCTATTTCGGAGTAACAAAGCCTCTATCTGTGTATTCGCCTTTCCTCGTGGTTTGGGACTACACAAGAAAATGCAACCTAAACTGTAAACACTGCTATTCAAATGCGCGAGCAGCAGCTTCAAGCAAAGAATTGACAACAAAAGAAGCCTTAACCGTTGTAGACCAACTTGCAGACTTCGGCGTTGTAGCCCTTGCCTTTTCAGGAGGCGAACCTCTCGCCAGAAAAGACTTCTTTAAGGTGGCAAAACATGCTGTTGACTCTGGCCTTTATGTTTCCCTTGCAACAAACGGAACATTGTTGAATAAGCAGACAACGCGGAAATTGAAGGAAATCGGGCTGAACTATGTTGAAATAAGCCTTGATGGGAGTAGCCCAGAAGTTCACGATGAGTTTAGAGGAGTGAAAGGCGCTTTCGAAATGACCGTAGCGGGACTAAAAAACTGCGTTGAAGAAGACCTATGCGCCTCTATAGCTGTAACTGCGACTAAAAGAAACTTTAAAGATGTGCCAAAAATTTTAGAGTTAGCCGAAAACCTTGGTGCGGAAAGGTTTGCACTCTTCAATTTTGTCCCAGTTGGAAGGGGCGCCGAACTTGTTTCGCAAGACCTTTCCCCCGAAGAAAGAGAGGAAAAACTTCTATTCTTACTTAACAAATTGTTAAACGATCCAAAGGTTACCATTTTGGCTACCGCTCCTCAGCTGGCAAGAGTAGCCGTAACTCATCAGCAAAATCGTGAAGGTGAAATTCTCATGCCTATGGCGCATATGCAGACCACAAAAGTAAGCAGTAAGGCAAAAATCCTCGCAGACTTCATAGGCGGGTGCGGGGCTGGAAGACTTTACTGTTCTATCTCTCCGGAAGGAAATGTTCAGCCATGTGTTTTTCTACCAATAAAAGTCGGCGACCTAAAAAAGGAAAAATTTGGAGAAATATGGCTAAACTCAAAAGTTTTTAATGCTTTGAGAAACAGGGAAAACTTGAAGGGGCAGTGCGGAAAATGCGATTTCAAGTATATCTGTGGTGGATGTAGAGCCCGAGCCTACGCATATAACGGAGATATATTGACCTCTGACCCGGGCTGCATTCTTGCAAAGGATTGAAGGGTTCAAAATGGATGATAAAGAGGTTGTGCTGTTAAAGGCTGAGGAAAACAGTCTTTCAGAAGTTTTGATGGAAGCGTTAAGGTTCGCCGGGTTTAATGGCCGTGGAAAAATTGTGATAAAGCCGAACATTTGCATGCCTCAGTATGCTCCTGGGGCGGTGACAAACCCCCTTCTGCTTTATAGCTTAGTTGGGTTGCTGCGTGAAACCGCTGAAGAAGTCATAGTGGGAGAGTCTGACGGATATAACTATTCATGTAGTTTAGCCTTCAAGAAAACAGGGATTGAGGCAGCGGTCAAAAAAGCTGGGGGCCGAACATTAAACTTTTCAATGGACAAATTTGTAGAAGTTCCCTTCACAGAGCCTCATGTCAAAAAGTTGGTTCTTCCGAAAACTTTGCTTGAAGCCGACGCGCTGATTGATGTGCCCGTTATGAAAACCCACGAGTTCACCGTTTACAGCGGCGCCATAAAAAACCTTTTTGGACTTATCCCCGATAGGAGACGCATTTTTCTACATCCACACTTCAACGAGGTTTTGTTCAACCTCTTCAGCTTTCTCAAGCCAAAGGTCACTATAATGGATGCTTTAACGGCTATGGAGGAAAACGGACCCACAAGAGGCGTTCCAGTGAAAACGGGTTTAATACTATCCAGCAACTGCCCATTAGCCCTTGACATAGTGGCGACAAAAATTATGGGAATCGATTGGAAGGAAATAGGCCATCTCAGCTATATAGCTGGAAAAGTTGAGTTACAAGAGGCGGACATTAAAACTGTTGGATGCAGCCTTGCAAAGGTCCGTCGTAAATTTGTCCTCCCAAAAGCTGACTTGCCAGTGAGATTGCAGCATGAGATATTCAAGCATGAGCTTTTAACAAGAGTTGTTTTCTGTAATTCTGATTTGATTAAAATTTGCCAGAAACTGCTTACTTATTATCGTAAACTTGTAGGGGCTATTTAGTTAATACTTCATTGTAGACTTCAAGCACTTGTTTCACTATGCTATCCCAGTTGCACTTCTCTTCCACAGTTCTCCTTCCTAAAAATCCCATCTCAGAAGCTTTTTTGGGGTTTTCTATCAAATAGATAATTCTGTTGGCTAATTCCCGCGAATCGTATGGGTTGATCAGGAATCCGTTTTTTCCGTCGTCTATGACTTCTGGGATTCCGCCGACTCTTGTGGTTACAACTGGCAATCCTGTGGCTAAAGCCTCTAACATGGCGAAGGGCATGTTTTCGTAGATGGATGGGAAAACAAAGATGTCCGCTGCCTTATACAAACTGGGAAGTTTTTCATCTGGGTAATAGCCGAGAAAAGCAACGTTTTGGGTTACTTTGAACCTTTCCACATAGTCCTTAAGTCTTTTCTCTTCACCGCGTAAGCCTTTTCCAGAAATCAAAAACCTCACGTTTCGCGCTTTCCTAACAACTGGCGGAATAGCGCTGATAAGGGTTGGCAACCCTTTTCTACTATACAAGCGGCCCACGTAGAGGATAAGCAGATCTTCTGCGTTGAAGCCAAGCGCCCGTTTAAATTTAGCCTTATCTCTGGCTGGCTTGAATTTTTCAAGGTCTACACCGTTAAAAATTACCCTAATTTTCCATGGAGGTATATCATAGTTTTTTAGAATTTCCTTTTTTGTGTATCCGCTTACAGCGATTATTCTGTCTGAACGCTTAAGCAGTCCATACTCGAACTGCTTCAAAACCCACGTGAAGCTTCTGACAATTTTTTCGTTGAAATTTAAACTCATAAAAGACTCGTTTTTAACGGCTTCTGCTTCTCCATCCCAGGTTGAGTGAACCGTAGAGACTAAGGCTTTTCCAAAATCAGCTGGAACCACAAAGTTTGGAATTAACGGGAGATTTGCATGGGCTACATCCACTTTAAATTGGGTTTTTATCTCGTTCAGCTTTCTGGAAGAAGCTCGGAAAAAAAGCAGAGGATCAATCACAGGAACCCCTGAAGCTTTTACTGTAAAAGTTCGAATTTTTCCAGCGGTTGGCCTGGCTTTTCGTCCGCTGTCTTTTGTAACCACGCTCACATTATTTCC
>WUQU01000544.1 GCA_009889605.1 Candidatus Bathyarchaeota archaeon
ATAAGGATTCGCTTAAAAAATTAAGTGGACCGGGGGGGATTTGAACCCCCGACCTCCCGAGTGCAAGTCGGGCGTTCATACCAGACTGAACTACCGGCCCCAATGGTTTTCAACTTGTTTGGTTTTTTTGGGGGTGATTTTAGTTTTTCTGTTTTTGTTTTTGTGTGGGTTTTGTGTTGCTTGTTGGTGGGTTAGAGAGTGATGGAGGATTTTAATTAATCTTCTCTTGTGTTTGTTTTTGGGGGTACTTTTAGTTTGGGGGCTAGAGGTGTGTTACATAAGATTGTTAGGTAAATTATTTAACTTGATAGGCGGTGCTGGCATAAAGCAGTATTAGCTTGCAGTTGTTGTGGGCAACACAAGCGGACCATTAATTCTCGTGCCCCCATGTCCTTTACAATACAGCGGGCATCACTAGAGTAGCCGTAACGCTGCTTTATTATGGAGTTAGAAACGTTACCATTCTGGATGGCGGATACGAAAAATGGGTGGTTGATGGGTGCCTCATTGAAACTGGTATTGTTACGCCTACGCCAGTAATTTATAAGGGTAAAGTGGACAAGGGCATGGTTGTTTCAATTACTTATGTTGAGGAGAAGATTGGAAAATCAATCATTATTGACGCTAGAGACCCTGAAGTCTCCAATTGCTTAACGCTAGAACCTTGGACTACCGAGATGGGGGGTATCCCGACCGCCAAGAATCTGCCTACGCCATCGCTATGGAATATTGTTGAGGAAGGTGAAGGAAACGCGAAGTATATAACTTACAACTTACAAAAACATTTGGATCTTTAAGCATATGTTTTCAGATGTTGTTGGAAAGGCTAAGGGTAGAGAGATAATTGTCTATTGCGGTGTTGGCGGCTATGCCCGCACAGCGTACTTTGTGCTAAGCGAAGTGCTTGGATGCAACAAAGTAAAGTTTTATGGCGGATCAGCCCCAAGAATAGACACATGCAGGCAAACCCGTAGAATGCCCATAATCGTTTAAACCATACGCTCCTTTTTCTTTATTCCTATTTTAAACGAATCCTCTACTGCCCTATTTTGTAGAGTTGTTCTCCTTTTTTGTTTATTTTTGGTATTGTTATGGTGAATTGGGCGCCCTTCCCATATTCGCATGTTTCCTGGATTTCCCAGCCGTACATTTCACACAGTTTAGCTGTTAAATAAAGTCCATAACCAGTGCCTCTTCCGTAGCCTTCTCTGAAAAGATTCCGCCGCGCCTCTTCTGAAACTCCTACACCGTTATCTTCGTAAACAAGTTTCAACTTATCCTTTTCCGATTCGTCTTCCTTGTAGTAGATTTTTATTCGGCTAACCTTTTCGCCGTGCCTCAAAGAATTGTCAATTAAGTTGTAGAAGAGTTGTCTAAGCTGCGAGTCAGCCAGCACCATCAGTCCATGGCGCTCGTTTACAACTTCTACGCTGCTTAAGTCTGGAGACAAGGCAACTGCTTCTTCAAAGCTTTTTTCAACATCAACGTATGTTCGTTCTTCAACACCTAACATTTCATAGGCGCTTGCGAAATCGAAAATTTTGGCAATTTGGTTGCATGCCAACTCAATTTCATTTTTTTAAGGCGGTGTGGTCGCTGGGCAACTTCTTTTTAGCCAAATAAACGTTGCTTTTGATAACTGAAAGCTTGTTTCGGGCATCATGTCTTGTCCACCTTCCGACAACGCTTAACTTTTCATTGACCAGCTTCAATTGTTCCATCATTTGGTTCAGCTTTTCCTCAGCTTTTCTCCGTTCTGTAATATCCCTTGCGATGCTCAACACTGCAGTTTTCCCTTTATATGTCACAAGGCTAGAGGAAATTTCCACTGGAATAACTCTACCATCCTTAGCGATATGTGTGGTTTCAAAAACCTGTATTTTATCCCTAGTCATATTTCTGATAAGTTCTTTTATTTCTTCTTCGGTTAAGGTAGAATCGATGTCTTGAGGCCCCATTTTAAGGAATTCTTCCCTAGAATAGCCCAAAACCCTAACCGCGGCATCGTTTACGTCGATGAATTTGTAGTCAAAACCAATAACCCAAACCGTGTCATTCATGCTATTAATTATCGCCCTATAGGCTTCCTCGTTTTCCCGCAAGGCTTTCTCGGCTTTCCTGCTTTCAGTAATGTCTATGAGAGAAACCAGCGATTTCTTTGTTCCAGGAATCAATTCAACGTTAAGCAGCACATTTTTGATTCACCTTTTTTGTTGACAAAATCAAAAGCGTACTGCTTTGGTGCCTGGCCACCATTTTTCCGCCTTTCTATATGATATCTTTCCATCCTCTCCAAGTATTCATTTGTGACAAATTTAGTCCACTTTTTCCCATCAAGCTCCTCTTTTGAGTAGCCGCTCAACTCTTCAAATTTTTTATTCACCATGAAAATAGTCTTATCCTCTTTCAATATGCACATTGCCGTACCAGTATTCTCAAAAAGAGTTTGAAATATTACCTCTGCTTTTCGCCTACTTACCGTCTCAACAATGCCGTAAGCAAGTTCACAGTAAACTGTTTCTGGGTCTCCATTTTTGCTAATATACCCGTCTACGCCAAGGTTTCCCTTTATTGC
>WUQU01000545.1 GCA_009889605.1 Candidatus Bathyarchaeota archaeon
GTATATGAGATTTTTCCGTGATAAAATCTGTTCTGATTAATCTAGCTTCAAATTGGATTCGTGTACCTTGGGCCAAGCGTTTGCCTCCAGCTTCCTCCAGACTCCACCTCACGATGGACGCCCTTGCTCTTGGCTAACGGTAGGCGTTCGCCAGCCCCCGCTCGGGACTTTCACCCTAGAGATGACGCCCATGCTGAGCGCACTAAAAATAAAAAAATCTCCTACTTTAAGGAGATTTTTTATTATCTTCATTTTTTAATAATTCAATAAATTCTGTAAGAATGCTTTGAACCGCATCCTCACGCGGCATCCGAATGTACTTGCTAACGTGAAGAATATCCTTCTCAAATATTGAGAGTATGCTGAATATGGCTTCTTTGTCTCCTTCTCTTACTAAATGGAGGATTTCGTTAAACTCAGCGTCTGATATAAATGTTTGAGCATTTTCTTTTTCCATTTACTCACCGCCTGTTGTGTCATGTTTAATTCTCTAGCAACCTGAGTTTCAGTTTTATCGTTTATGTAGAGTTCGTGGATGATCGCCTTGCCTGTTGTTGATGGCAAAGAATTAATTAATTCTTTAATATACAGTTTGTTGTTTACATCGTCTGTAAATGAAATTGCATAAAATTCCTCCTCTTCTTTTATAATTTCCCGATTCGAAATCACTCTTGCTCTGTACTGAATCCTCCAACCAATGCGATACAGTTCTTTTCGATATTGTTCTACCAATGAAAATCGCTCCATAATATCCCTCCTCAATGATATAGGGAAATGAAAGAACAAATTTTACAACCTAATCCAAAACAAAAACATTTGTTCTTATTTTATATCATTCTTTTTATTTTTCGGTTGTTTTAAAGGCTTATTTCTTTCTATTACTTATATAAATAATTAAGAGAGGAGAGAAGAAAGTGGAAGTTAAAGAGGTGGCTTTATTGGTAGCAAATGTAGGTTTCCCGGCGGTATTATGTTTCATTCTCCTTCGTTATGTTCTGGA
>WUQU01000546.1 GCA_009889605.1 Candidatus Bathyarchaeota archaeon
AAACGACGATGAAGGCTCCAAAAAGTGCGAATATTCCGCCTCCTCCTACAACAGTACCTATCTGAGCTGATAATGCCATATAGATCAGCCCTAATAATGGAGCACCTATTTCGCCAAGTATGTCAAGCACAGCTAGTATGGTTACACCTAAAGGCCTTTGCGCTTCAGTTTTCATTATTATTCACCTCCCTTGTGTTTCCCATAACTTTACCACACTCTGATGCCTCTTTAGGTACGCCACATATTTAACGGGCGCTCACGATAAGTGAGTGCAAAATTACAGAAAAGATGCTTGAGCTTTTGCGAGTTTAAATGGCTAATTTATTGTAGTCTAAGGGTACCAAAGTAGTTTTACCTATTCATAGGTTAGGCCCATGCGCTTCATGAACTCAAGAACCGCCTCGTATTCTCTAAGGTACTGCTTACCTTTTTCCGCCAATTTCAGTGAGGGTTCATCTCGGATCAAGCCTAGTTCTTTGAGCTCAGACAGGTATATTTTAAGACGATCAAAAGGAACATTTGTTTTTAATTGAATACGGGTGAGAACAACTTTTTCCACCTTTGCCTCACTCTGAAGAGCGGAGAACAAATCTCCGTAAATCTTTAATTTGTCTCTACGCGGAAGTTTCTTCACTCAAATCCCTTCTTGTTGAGAACGCTCCGCCCGAACCGTAAAAAGTTTGATAGGTCATAAACAAGAAAACCAGCAAACTTGCTAGCCGAAGGATGTGCGCACCTACAAATGCCGAGAAGCTTGAATCAAGCGACCATATCAGAAAGGAATATTGCGAAAAAGCAAGCAAGGCGTAACCAAGCGGCGCCAAAATTGTTTCAGACGCAGGCCTTCGTATATGTCTTCTGAGCGTGTAGAGAGTAATGTAAAGAGCCAAGCTCATGTTGAAAATTCTGAAGTATTCATCAACTTTTTTATAGTTCTGCAACACAAATGGTAGCGGCATTAAAACTACTGCTAACAACATGGTAAAAAGGACAAGAAGTGATAGAGAAAAAAGAGCTTGAAAGAGTAGGTACGTTCTCCTTTCATAAGTCTTATCTGAGAAATAGTATGTTAATGCAAGAAATATAAATGCATACGCTCCCGTGAAAAGTTGTAGCCATTGCAGATTCTTAACAATCATGAGGTCGCTGAAGTATAGGGATGCACCCATAAAAACGTATGATATTGCGAGGAATGCAAAACCGAGAGGAACACCAAGATATCTAATGTCACCCGTCATCCTATACGGCTTAATCATGAACCTAACCAGTATCAAAGCCAAAACCGCAGAAACACCTTCCATGAGAATCAAACCAATATTGCTCATTGAACGGGTTAATTGACCTCTCCCCAATTTATCAGTCGCTCACTTATCGTGAGTTTTTACTCATAGAACGAAAAACCGCTATTTTGAACTCCACTTGCCGTTGCCACTTCAAGCCTTAAAGTTTCCGGCGCTTATATTTGATTTGTTTTACTGCGCAAATGATTCTTCTAAAACATCGCAAGGGGTTGACTCTCTCCTTTTGCTGCATGTTAGTTTAAACTTGAGGTTTATTTATCTCTAGAATTTTCTTTTACGCCTTAAAATAATGGTCGTTATTGTGATTGCCGCTAACACCGTTGTTCCAGCTATTAGAAGCGCTTTCCATGATGGTTCACAGTTAGGTTTTGGCGGGGTTCGTGGTGGAATTATTTCATTTGATGCCTTTAAACCAAAACTTGGATCATGAATCAAATTTTCTTTAACATGAGGATAGCTCAATTGAATTCCCACCGCAGTGCTGTAACTATATGTCGGATGGAAAAAGTGATAGCCGCGTTCAGTCCATGGGACAACTACTCCAATCGGGTTACTGTTGAGTTATCTATCTTGCATTTTCCGCCAAAATCAAAGAAGCCTTTGACGCACTCATTGACTACAAGCAAAATTGTGGTCGAATTGATCTTATGAGGCATGTCTATCAAGTTAACGTCTATCGTCTCCCCATTTATCACTAGTTTAACCTTCTCATTTTTCATAGAAGAATAGCGCATTGCGAATTCAATGAAAAGGCGAGATTTCGCATACTCGCTGTGAAGTTTCCTAGGCTAAAGTCTGTTTTTAAGCTTCCGTTGAGGGGAAAATAATGGAATGAATATTTTATAGGCACAAGGATCTCTTCTTCAGAATATGAACTTGGAAACCATTCTTCAAACCATAGATGTGAGAATGCCAGTCCTGCATACCCCTTTAAGGTCCATTCGCAGACAACGTTCCCCGTATCATCATGATTTATAGTGATGTTGGAGATTCCTGAAAACCAGAAGTTCTTGTAATAGGCAAAAACCGTTTCATTTGCCTTACCTGATGTCCAATCTGCATAACTGGAGTCGAAATATCCGTTTCCATTTACGTCTTCATACTCCCAAACCTCAACTGGTAGAATACTATATTCTACAGCGTACCTGCTCGTGTTGTTCACGAACGCCACAGTTGAGAGTTCCTTTCCACGCAATTCAAACCTGAAAGACAAGTTCCCGTTTGGTGTAATACTGTTAATGAAATATCCAGCATCTGTTTGAACCACTTCCAGCCAACTATTTTCCCCTGCAGCAAGTGTTTGTTTGAATGGCAAAGAAATCCCGCTCATAAATAAACAGATATAAAAGACAATGCTACACCAACTTTATACTTCACTCTACTCGCTAGACACATGGCGCTCTAATAAAAACTTAAAATTTTCCTTATTTAAACTTAGACCCCCTAAGAGACCAACCCTAGGACACTTCAAACCTCCCGAAATTCAAGAATTTTAATGAGTTAGTTTCTCCGAGTCCAAGTTTAACAGAGTTTTGCGAGGCGAAACATCTCTACCTTTCCATTATGATCTTCATTTCTGCAATGCGCAGTTCTCGCATTTGCCGAAATTGAATCAGATGAGCTAATGATTGTCCCACTCAAAAGAATGCGGACGTGGTAACTTAAGGCTTTTTCTCTTAGGTGGTTGTAGTAGTGTGTGAATGTTTTGCAGGATAGGTTCCAGCATTCCACAGCCCTTTTCCATCCCAAAGCCCTGTTGTGTTTCAGGTTGACTGTTGTTTTGTTGAAGAATGTTTTGGTTTGTTGTTTGAATGATGAGAAGGTTGACTCTATTAGGCTTTTTAACCCGCTGGTTTGGTGATAGGCTAATCCAAGCGTTGTGGGGCGTCTTTTAGCCATGGAGCGCCATCCACAATGAATTCGGGTTTACCCTCACAGTATCTTAAAACGCCGTTGAAGAAGGATTCGGAGGTTAAGGCGTTCCCTGCTGGGTAAACCCTCATGGATATTAGCTCGCTTCTATCAACGTTTAAGGCTGAGTAAACCCAATACTGTTCCCATTAAAGCCTAACACACGTCTCATCAACGGCGACGAAACGCCCAGCCTTCCTTTCAGAGGCTATCTGCAGCTTCTCCCTAAGCTTAACAACCCACCTCCAAACAGCAGCCTTAGAAACCCTATAACACTCTGAAAGCACCCCTGCTGTCCTCCTAAGGCCTAAGGCTTGAAATCTGAAAATACATGGCCAAACCAAGAACCTTAAAGCCTAACGCAACCCTGTTCCCCTCAAAAATCCTCAGCCCCTCAACCAAACACTTAACGCCAAACAAAAAGAAAACAAATAAAACCTACAACTTA
>WUQU01000547.1 GCA_009889605.1 Candidatus Bathyarchaeota archaeon
CAGCAGCTGGTTTGACTGAGAAGGAATCAGATATATTTAAAGAAAAGATTTTAAAGATAAAGGAAGCAGGGCTAACTACTTTCCTAATTGAACACGACATGCGCATGGTGTTTGATATATCGGATAAAATAACTGTTATTAATTTTGGAAAGAAAATAGCTGAAGGTATGCCGAACGAGATTGTTAAGTCCCCAGAGGTAATAAGTGCTTATCTTGGAACTGAGATAACTCAACCTTGAGCTGCTGTAGATTTGTGAGGTGAAAAGTTGATGGCTAACGATTTAACAATTAAGAACCTTAACGTGTGGTACGGTCCTGTTTATGCTGTTAAAGGCATCGATATTAGAATTGCTGAAGGCAGTATAACAGCAATTTTTGGAGCAAATGGCGCAGGAAAAAGCTCGACTCTTAAAGCTATAGCTGGCGGTATAAAGTATCAAGGAAACATTTACATTGGCGAGAACGCCATAGATAATTTGCCGGTACATCAAAGAGTCAGAAGAGGCATTGTCCTCTGTCCAGAAGGCAGGGGAATTTTTTACAACATGACCGTAAAGGAAAACCTCTTGGCTGGTGCTTATACAAATTCCAGGTCAAATTTTGACATAGCATTCAGTGTTTTTCCATTCCTGAAAGAAAGATTAAATCAAATAGCTGGGACACTTTCTGGAGGAGAACAGCAAATGCTTGCAATAGCAAGGGCTCTTATGGCTAATCCGAAATATCTTCTTTTGGACGAACCTTCACTTGGACTCGCACCAATTATCATTCAGAAAATTGCCGAGGTTATAAGACATATAAATGAAACGCTGAAGATTACGGTTGTTCTAGTTGAGCAAAATACTTCTTTAGCGTTGAATCTTGCACAGTATGGGTACGTATTAGAAAATGGACGAGTGGCACTTCATGGCAAATCAAATGAACTGAAGAACAATCCCGTTATCCAAGAAAAATATCTTGGAGGTGCTTCGAAGTGATTAATCAAATCTTGCTTGGTTTATCTACAGGTGCAATGTACTCACTGGTTGCTATAGGTTTGGTGATGATGTACAAAGTCAGTGGGGTTATGAATTTTGCTTTTGGAAATATGGGAATGTTTGCTACGTATATAACGTGGTGGCTTCTTTCTTCTCTTGGTCTGAACATTTATTTTTCCATAGTTGTAGGTATTATCTTTGCAGCGGTTATGGGTATACTGACTGAAAGATTTGGTCTGAGACCAATTAGACACCTTTCACACGGTTCTATGTTGATAGTTACATTTGGATTACTTATGATTCTTGAAGGTTTGGCAGTTCAAATTTGGGGAACACAATATAAATCATTTCCTGAGTTAGTAACAGGTGCTCCTTTTGTTCTTAGAGGTAACTTTGGAGTAATGGTTTTGAGGAGGCAAGATTTGCTAATTTTTAGCTTACTGTTAGCTATTTCTATACTACTGGCATTTATTACAAAATATACGCGATTTGGAATTGCAGTTCGAGCGGTATCTGAAAACGAAGAGATTGCAGGTTACATGGGAATAAACACCGGAACGATACTGAGTTTCTCGTGGGCATTTGGTGTTTCTATGGCTGCACTTGTTGGAATAATATCTGCTCCAAAGGTCTTTGTTTCTCCTTCAATGCTAGTCTTTTATCAAATC
>WUQU01000548.1 GCA_009889605.1 Candidatus Bathyarchaeota archaeon
CTATATCGCTTTTTGGCATTATGCTGCCTACCGCAATTGCGAATGAGGCTGTGAAGGTAGCTAGACTTCTTATAGGGCCTTTAACGTATGCTGTAGCAGTGTTTTGTCCCTTAGAAGTCACCCCGTTGGGAAGGGTTAGTTTTAGGTTTACTCCACTTATGGAGAAGGGCGCCCTGTTCGCCAAGGTTACTTGATAGGTGGCGTTGCTTGTTCCTGGGAATACGTAAACATTGTTTTGCCATCCAGCGCTTACCAGGGATAAGATGCTTTCTGAGGCGGGATAGCTTTCAACAGGCAAGGATAAGGTGAAATTCCTAACCACCATTATGCGGGTTCCAAACTATGTGAAAAGGTAACGGGCGTAAACTTTCAACGGGATGTTTAAGGCGGTTGTGTTTACGTCGAAGTATAGGACGGCGGTGCAGGAGCCTCCGCTGGCAACGGTAGTGGCGCATGCCTCAGAATTTTTTATAGGCACAAGAAGCGACGGCGGCGATGACGACGCATTTACAACAACACCCCAGAGGGCGTATCTTCCCTCGTTAACAAGCCTAATTGTCAAGGGGGCATACCGCGAATTGGAATAAACCGGTGTGGGGTCTGGGTAACCCCAATAGGCTGTTACAGGCGCTAGTTCCGGAATGTAGCTGTGGAAACTTTCAATGTTTATTGGAAAACGCACAGTCTGGTTCATAAGGAACGACGCGCCGGAAACCATTTTTAGGTAAGTTATGTTCAACGTGCCATAATATCTTGCCGCGTTTACATTTGAGTCGATTTCTAGGGTTAAGTCGACAAAACATGTGCCGCCAGCAGCCATCCCGTTAATATATGTGCCTGAAACCGCGCGGACAGTTATTCCATCTGGAACCGAAACGTTTACGCTTATGGCGCTTATAGCGTCTGGAAGCCTATTAATCAAGTAAATTCGCAAGACCACATCTTTTGCGGAGGAAAGCAGCGGAGCTGCAGCACCGTTATACAGCGTGTTCACCGACGCAAGCATTATGGGCGCTTCTGGAGGCGGATTTTCCACAGCTACCGGAACGTCAAGCGATGTGGAACTGCTGTAGGCTACGCCGTCCTCTGTTCGTGCACTGCAGTCCGCGTAAACCGTCACATCATATACGCCTGTTTGAGCGTTGACTGGTATGGTTACACCTGTGAAGGTTAATGTGAAACGGTCTCCACGGTTGACAAGCCCTGTGCTTGCCCGCGGGTTCTTAACGGTGAAGCCTGCGGGAAGATCGACTACGGTGAAGCTTGCGGAGTTGATGGTGCCGTCGCCATTGTTCTCCAACACTACGTAGAGGTTTGTGTCAACAGATCCGGGATAAGAGGCTGGCGAGAAGTAAGCGTCAACAACTCTTAGAGAAATTTGGGGATAAGGCGAAACCTCGAGGGTTATTACATGCGCCTCGTATACAAAGGCAGCGCCTCGAATGTATGTTATGTTTAATGTTAGGAGATAAGTGCCAGGGGGCAAAGAGTTGGAAATATCAAGCAAATATTTGAATGTGGTGTAAGTGCCTTGGGTGACGCTTTCGGCGACACTTCCATTGAGCAGCCTTGCCGGAGAACATGCGCCGCTTCCAGAGCTGAAACCAATACGCTCGTCCAGGGTTTTAAGCCATCCGACCACTGACTGCGCTGGGGAAGAAGCGTTCTGGTAAACGGTTTCAATTTTCAAGTCTACTCTTTTGCTTCCCGGGTAAACGTACACCGTGTCAGCTGAGGACTTCACATTAACGTTAACTATTCCGAAATCTTCAGACGCGCCTCCAAAAGTTCTATTTGCCAAGATGAATGTGAACTGAAATGCTAATGTAAGGGTTAATATGAGGGTTAAAACCCTCTTCAAACTTTTCATTTCTCCTCACCTTTCATACTGAATTTTATGTCTTATTAATAAGGGCCTCTGTTTTGTTAGGCTGGAATTCCCCCACAATCTCTCCATCTCGTATTACATATATTTTTTCCATGCAGTTAGCCACTTCCGGATCATGGGTTACAACCACTATTGTGTGTCCAGCCTTGTTGAGACTTAGAAAGGTTTCAATAACCAGTTTGGCTGAAGCTCTGTCCAAGTTGCCCGTGGGCTCATCAGCTAATATGACTAGGGGTTTTCCAACGATGGCTCTTGCAATCGCCACCCGCTGTTGCTGCCCGCCAGAAAGCTGGTTTGGTTTTTTGCGGAGCCACCGTTCGTCTCCGCCAGCTTTAGCCAAGGCTTCTTTAACCATTTCCGCTCGGACTTTGCGGGGAATCCCTTTTGGTATGAGGGGCAACTCTATGTTTTCGAAGACGCTTAACCTGTTGATGAGGTTAAAGGTTTGGAAGACGAAACCCAGCTTGGTGTTTCTCAAGTTGGCAAGGGTTTTGTCGTCAAGCTTAGACACGTCTAGTCCGTCGAAAAAGACGCTTCCCCTTGTTGGCCTGTCCAACAAGCCAATCATGTTGAGAAGCGTGGTTTTTCCAGAACCCGAGGGCCCCATTATGGCTATGAGCTCTCCCTTAAACACTTGGAAGCTTGCTCTTTTCAACGCTGCTGTGGAAATGTTTCCGGCAGTGTACTCTTTGTAAACGTCAACCAGCTGAATTATTGGTTTTGACTGGCCTATCTCAGGCAAGCTTTGAACCCTCTCATGCGCCGACCATGGCAGAATTATAGCAGATATCCCGTAGCCTATAACCATATTTATTTTGTTTCCTAATAAATTCAAGTGGGGAGGTTATCTTAAGACTTAGCAAGATTTATATGTTGGAACGTTGTTTGTGGTGGTAACTGGCCTTAACCAAAAACTCAGTGTCAAAAGGCACATGGGTTTTATGGTTTGGAGGCTGGTTCCGCGATAAGGGCGAAAAAACTGTATGCCACGAAGGCTTCCCGAAAAAACAAAAAATATCCAGAGAAAACCGAGAAGGTTTGGGAGTAGCAGGCGTTTTAACCCTGGAAACCCCTTGTTTCACACGACGCCTGTTAAGGAAAATCAAGAAGTAGAAGTTGTTATTGACGACATTGGGAGCAGAGGAGACGGAATAGCGAGGATTCAAGGATACCTTATTTTTGTTCCCAACAGCAAAATAGGCGAGCGGGTGAAAGTGCGGATTCTTTCAGTTGGCGGAAAATTTGCAGTCGCGGAAAGAATAGCCTAAATGGGAGGATAAAATTGAAGATTGGAGAACTGCGAAACGGAATGAAAAGAGTTAACGTAGAAGCAAAAGTTGTGGAAAAATCTGCGCCCCGCGAAGTCTTGGCGAGATTCAGCGACACAACCCACAAGGTAGCCACGGCAGTCATAGCAGACGACACTGGCAAGATAAAGCTGACACTTTGGAACGACCAGATAAACCAGGTGAACGTCAACGACACTGTGAAAGTGGAGAATGGATACGTAACAAGCTTCAGAGGCGAAATTCAGCTTAACGTTGGAAAATATGGAAAACTTACAGTGGAATAAGCGCGCGGAAAATGGAAATTTAAACTTTTAGAGAGGTGAAAACCGTATGGAAGAAAGAAGAAGGTTCGGCGGAAGAAGGGAATTCGGCAGAGAAAGACGTTTTCCTCCAAAACCCGTTGAGATTGGAAAAGAATACGAAGTAGACGTGCAGGAAACAAGCCGCAGAGGCGAAGGAATAGCCCGCATACAAGGCCTAGTGACTTTTATACCCAACACGAAGCCAGGAGACCATGTCAAAATAAAAATAACCCGGATAAGCCGCAGATTTGCAGAAGCCGAGGTTGTCAGTGCAACAGAATAAACAACCAGGTTGCATGTTCCTAAAATAATCAATGCCTCTTATCCTGTTCTGTTTATTTAAACCTGCAAATGGTTGGTTCTCGCAAATTTTACTGCGCATGGGCGTTTGCAAATGCTGTTATTCTCCTAGGAGTGGCGGCAACACTTAAGCCTAAAAAGACAAAATCTCTCTAAAGGCTTAAAAGAAACTGCAATTTCAAATGTCATCGTTAACTCGCTTTTTGCGCCGACGACATTTAAACTAAGCAGAAAACCAGCCGCCTTATGTGTTAAAGCTAGTTTAAGGTCGAACAAAGCTTTCATTTCGCCAAATATGCTTGATTACTGCCATCGTTATAGATGTAGCAAACATGCATATTTGGAAAAATAAATAAACCCCGGCCTTCTTATGTTTTTACATAAAACAGAATTAAAGCGTGTTTCAAATTGAAAAAAGGCTATAGCAGCTATAGTTTTTATAATTGCTTTTCTGTTTACTTCTAGATTGTCTTTTTTCACTCCAAGTCCTTTAGGCTTATTCACCTTCAGCGAACCATTATTTCTATTTTCAGCCCTTTTACTAGGTCCAATTTACGGGGCGCTTGTTGGCGGAGTTGGATTCGCCCTATCAAGTTTCCTACTGGGGTATCCCCACTATATTATGGCAGCCTTAATTGTAAACTCTATAACGGGGTTCATTGTAGGATGGATTAATTAGATCAAAAAGTTCAACTATCCAATTTTAAGCGTGATATCAACACTTATTCTGGTATCCTCCTTCGCAGTGGTGGGGGTAACGATATATTCGGGAGAAGCATACATTGGTTACACCAAAAATCTCTTCTTAGGCGAGGGGATCATAGAATCCGGAGGGTTGTACGCATACCGTCTAGACATACCTCAATGGTTTTGGATAATCGCCGGCGCATTTGTTGGTTTTGCAGCATTCATAGTTTTCAAGAAGCATCAAAAATATCTTTGGGCTAGCAGTGCACTGCTCGGAGGTTGCCTAACATTAATCCTAGGATACCTTTTATACGAAAGTCTTTTCATGCCAACATTTTTCAATACTAAAGTGAACGCAACAACAAATTTAATAGTCAACTTTGGCCATTCAATTATCAGTTCAACAATCTCCCTTCTCGCATATTGGGCGATTAAATTTGCTAGGAGAAACAAACATCATGAAACTTGAAAATCCTCCTTCACCAGAAGTTAATAAACCATCAAAAACTGCACGACATTTATATAAGCTGGCTTTAGTAACAGGAGCCATAAGCCTCGGTTTCTCAGCTTTCATGGCCTACGTCTACTACGCACACATACTTATCCTTCCGGAAACCCCAATTGGAGTAGCACGTTATATGGCTTCAACTCATGCCATCGCCACAACATTTTTAACGTTATCATTTGCCCTAGGCTTAATTGCATTAATAAACTGCAAGAGCAACCTATCCTTTAAGCTTATGTTGGCATCAGCAGCTACCGCAATTATAGAATACATACCTCCAAGTGAACGCCTATGGAGGCTAGGCTGCATTAACTCGTTAAACGAGACGGGGGCAATAGCGGTAATTCACATAGTCCTAACAGTTACGTCAGCTTATTTACTGTATAAAAAACTCATGCATGAAAAACTCTAGCCCATCGAAAAGCTCTGAACCCACTATTCGCTTTGGTCATCTATTTCAATTGCAGGCCATGGGGTTTTGAGTAAAAGCCGGGGGTGGGAGTTGAACCCACATATAGCTGCTCTGCAGGCAGCCGCCTGAACCGTTCGGCCACCCCGGCGCTTCAGATAATTTTAGTTTTGGTTTAATAAAGGTTTTATTGGGTTAGTCCAAGTTTTTCTGTGATTTCTCTGTAGACTTTTTGGGCGGTTTCTTCGTTTGGCACGTTTTTTATGAGTATGCGTCCGTTGTTAAACAGGGTTATTTCATGGTTTTTGTATGTGAAGACTATAGCCATGGAGGATTTTATCCGCACTGCGAAGTTTTGTTTAACTGTTTCATAAAGCGTGTTTAGGTCTAGCCTTAAGGGTTTTTCAGGGTTTATGTTGGCGGTGTTTCGGCCGCAGAGCCAAACAAGTTTTTCTTTGGCTTTAATGGGGGTTTCTTGGGTTTGGCATACGGGGCAGTTTTCTCTTTTGAATATGTCTATGGTGGTGAGGTACATGTCGTTGAAGTCGCAGATTAGCAGTTTGCCCTTTAACGGCGTGCCCATTCCCGTCAATACTTTTATGGTTTCCATGGCTTGCATTGTCCCTATTATGCCGGGGGTTGCGCCGAGCACGCCTCTAACGTCGCAGGTGAGCATGTCGCTGTCGCGTAGGTTTGGCAGAACACATTCGAGGCATGGGGTTTCTGGCGGGGTGAAAACTGAAAGGTTGCCTTCAACGCCTATAGCGGCGCCAAAAACGTAGGGAATTTTAAGCTTTGCACAGGCGCGGTTAACCACATAGCGGGTTCGCATGTTATCTAAACCATCAACTACACAGTCCACTCCGCGGAGAAGCTCTTCCACGTTGTCAGGATTCACGTTTTCCGGAACGGCTTCAACCTTCACAAAAGGGTTTACAGCTGCAAGCCTCTCCGCGGAAACTTCAGCCTTAGGATACCGTAAATCCTTCAGCGTGTATAGAACCTGCCTATGAAGGTTATGGGCTTCCACAGTGTCATGGTCTATTAAGCGAATATAGCCCACGCCGGCAAGCGTCAGATAAAGGGATGAAACTGTGCCTAAGCCGCCGAGGCCGACGACAGCCACCTTCGACTTAGCCAGCTTTTCTTGTCCTTCTCTGCCCAGCTCTTTCAAGGCTATTTGGCGGCTGTAGAACTCGTCATAGGCAACTGGAATTTTCTCAACCTTTGACATTTGCCCCTAAATTCTCCCCTTTTTGACGTTAATTATTGCTGTGTTAGGCTTTATATTTACCCTTTTTTAGGAACTGCCTTTCGTAAATTTCCCGCACCCGCTGAATGGTGTCTGCTTCTTCAGGTGTTTTGTCCTCTCTTATGCGGGTTATCCGTGCAAACCTTAAAGCCACGCCGCACTTGTATTTTGGACTTTTCTGAATCTCGTTGTAGGCTACTTCAACAACTATTTTTGGAAGCACAAAAACTCTTCGGGGCTCTTCCTTTACGGCTAGCTCTTTAAGGCGCTTTGTCATCTCGATTATTTCCGCGTCTGTCAGTCCTTTGAAGGTTTTGCCTACTGCTAAAAAATCGCCAGTTTCCGAATCACGGGCTGCCAAATAATAGTCTGAAAGCCACTTGCGTCTTCGCCCGTAACCATACTCGGCGGCCACTATCACTAGGTCTAAGGGTTCAAGGGTTGGCTTGATTTTAAGCCAGTGTTTCCCGCGGATTCCAGGAGTGTACTCGCTGTCTATTCTTTTGGCAATAAGCCCTTCGTGGCCATAATCTAAGGCTTCTTTGAGGAACTGCTCTGCTTCTTGAACGTTACCAGTGACTATGTGCCTTGTTAAGGGTATCTCGGCAATGTTTTCGGCTAGAATTTTTCTCCGCTGCAGATAGGGAAGCGAAATTAGGCTTTTGCCATTTACGTATAAAATGTCGAAAAGTTGAAGCCTCACCGGAACCGTTTCAGCCACGCCTTCGACTGCGTGAACCCTTTTGAATCTTCGCATTAAATGCTGAAAAGGCAGTGGGTGGCCTTCGCTGTCAACGGCTACGACTTCACCCTCTAAAATGGCTTCTTCAGCCTTCACATTTTCCCTTGCCATGGCGGCTATTTCAGGGAGACTTTCCGTAACGTCGGTTAATCTGCGACTGAAAATCCGTATATTTTCGCCCTTTTTGTGGATTTGAACTCTGGCGCCGTCAAGCTTGTATTCAAAGGCTGTTTTTCCACCATGCTCTTTTAGAGCTTCAGCCACATCAACTGCCATCTGCGCCAACATGGGCTTAACCGGCCTAAAAACCTCAAAGCCTACTTTTGACAGGGCTTCTTTGCCCTCAGCCTTCGCGATTGCAGCCACAGCGCCGATGTCGCCTAGCATCATGCTTGCTTTTTGAACGGTTTCAAGGGGCACTTGGAAGGCTTTGGAAACCGCCTGCTCCATTAAGCCTTCATGGAAGCCCGTCCGCATTTCGCCGATGAAAATTTTAACTAAATATTTAGCTTCA
>WUQU01000549.1 GCA_009889605.1 Candidatus Bathyarchaeota archaeon
AAAACCACAATACCAACCTGCCTGCCGGCAGGCAGGTAATAATTAAAAATTTATTTTACTTAACACTGCTGAACAATCCCGAGGGGATCCCTTTGGGTCAAACTTGCATACTTTAACACTGCTGAAATTTAGTACACTACCACCCCGAACTTGATTCGGGGGCGGTCGGTGTTGAGCAGCAGGTTATACTTACTTGCTATAATTAAAAGGGCAAACCTTATCAGCTTGCCCTTATTTTTTTGTTAAGTTTTTATTTCAACAATGTCATCTTGTTATTCTGAACAAAGTCATTCACTCTCAAAGAATATATGTAAACACCGGAAGGTAAGTTACTTGCATCAAAACTTACGGTGTAGGAGCCTTCAGATTTAATTTCGTTTACAAGAACAGTAACTTCACTTCCTAATAAATCATAAACTTTTAGCTGAACTAATCCACTCATTGGCAGTTGATACAATATGTTTGTAATCGGGTTGAATGGATTTGGATAATTCTGTTGAAGCCTATACTCGGTTATTACTTCTTCATTATCTGATAAATTTTCTTTCCAAACATTACCGTATTGAATTGATTTAATATCAGAATAAAGAGAAGTTAAACCTTGTGTGTCTTTTGCACGGATTTTATAAGCAGCATTATTTGGGCCACCACCAGCCCAAGGAACTCCAAAATCAATGAACTGTGATGTTGTTCCGTTCACTGTTGCTATTTGTGTAAAAGCTCCTCCATTTAAACTTCTTTCAATTAGATATGCTTGTGAAGAGGCTATACCATCGGGTTCTGTGTTTAATAACCAATTCAGTTTTGGATATGCGTTATCACCAGTATTATGAACTGTTATCACTAAATCTTGCGGCTTTGAAGGGGGTGCGTTCAGTGATGTTCCGACATAAATATTAATCGAATAAACCCCGTTTGTTAAGCTGTTAAGTTTAATTCCATATGGAGTAGTAGTTTTATTAACCCGTTGTGAATTAGGATTGCTGTAATGTGACCATATCTCATTATGTCCTAATCTGAAAGCATCCTTTCCATCACCGGGGTAGCGAACATCTAAAACAGGTTGCCCATTTGCATTCTCAGTAAAATGGATTGCGTGTGGTGTTTGATTAACTCCGTTCCAAGTCCAGGGAATCCTCTGCAGATCG
>WUQU01000550.1 GCA_009889605.1 Candidatus Bathyarchaeota archaeon
GGTGATAAGAGATAGAAACGGTTATACGGTTATTCACAGCGTAATAGCTTTCAATCCTCTTTTTGAGATTCTAATCCTCACGCCTTCAGACATGCCCTACCTCCCCCCACTTTCAATCTTTCAATCCTCTTTTTGAGATTCGACATGCTCCGTTGCCATGCCAGGTTCGGTTTTTAATGCAGAAGCTCTTTCAATCCTCTTTTTGAGATTCCGCGTCCAGAATCGCGGCCTTTGCTCTGGCTCTGGCCAGCCTTTCAATCCTCTTTTTGAGATTCATGCATCTGGGCCCCCCTTGCCCGATGCCCTCAGCCCCTTTCAATCCTCTTTTTGAGATTCAAGAATATTATGTTGAACGCGAAGGCGTCGAGAGTCTGGAAAAGCCTTTCAATCCTCTTTTTGAGATTCGTGTCAGTTCCACCTGGAGTGCTTTCAGTTCAACAACAGCAACAAGTCTTTCAATCCTCTTTTTGAGATTCCCAATCAACTTTCTCGATATACACAAACCCGGGGGCCGGAACCACTTTCAATCCTCTTTTTGAGATTCTCATGTTGTATACAGTTAGGTTCGATGACGTAAAAGATGTAAATATCTTTCAATCCTCTTTTTGAGATTCAGCTGGGCCCTACTGCATAACGTGCCGCACCGAGTGTAAATTAACTTTCAATCCTCTTTTTGAGATTCCGGCCCTTGGCCCTTTTGGCCCGGTGTTTGATGTTTGTATAGCCAACTTTCAATCCTCTTTTTGAGATTCATGCACCTTGTCGTTCGGTCATGCCACTACGTACCACATTACTAAACTTTCAATCCTCTTTTTGAGATTCAGTGCTTATGGGCGGGCGGGGTGTATTTTCTAAAGGTATATCTTTCAATCCTCTTTTTGAGATTCAGACAGCTATATCAGACAGCTAGTTGACAGAGTGTTAGAGTCCGCAACTTTCAATCCTCTTTTTGAGATTCGGAAGATATCTGTTGTCAGAGATCCGCATTCGGTGTGGATGCCTCCGACTTTCAATCCTCTTTTTGAGATTCCTCCGCTACGCCGTCTTTCACCATCACTTCGCGCTCCAGCAATTTCTTTCAATCCTCTTTTTGAGATTCCCATGAGAGCACGGCACAAGTCCTAAGCAGGGCCTTGGGCCTTGCTTTCAATCCTCTTTTTGAGATTCGAAGGGGACTCCGAACTGAGGGTAATCGAAGGCATACCATGCTTTCAATCCTCTTTTTGAGATTCTCCAGCGGCTAGGCGCGAGGTGGACAGGTTGCGGGAAGTGTCTTTCAATCCTCTTTTTGAGATTCTGGCACGTACAGCAGCAATTGCCAAGACACGCCGATGCCGTCTTTCAATCCTCTTTTTGAGATTCATTTCATCATTATGTGCCCGTGCGGTGCTGAGTATATAACTACCTGTGTGCCAAAACGTTTTAACACATATGACAGCAGGCGCACTATTGTTGTTAATATGCATAATATAATAAATAGAATAATATCACTTGCTGTGGGTAATTACATAGCGCTGACGCCGTCGTTGTTTAAGAGAGAATTCGGCATTATGCATGCGCATAATATACACGGCATTAGGACTATGTTGTGCTCTCTGTCCCACTGCAGGCACATTAAGGACGCAACGCTTTTAAATATTGAGCCGCTTAGAGCGCTGGCGAAAACTTTTTAAATACGCACACTTCTTTTTTGCATGCCCAAGAAGTACAAAAAAGGTAAACAATACAGAAAAAGCTATAGAAGGGGCGGTGCACAGTACCGTGCCGCCGCCCCGACCCGGCGTTCAGCGCCCGGCGCCGGGTGTATAAAAATTGTCAAAGGGCGTAACAAAATAAGAATATGGAACAACTGCGGTCACGATATTGTGCTTCCAGCTAACGGTTCGTTGGCGCTTGAAATTGTTAACATTGTGCGCTATGAGCTTGACTACGGCAGCGCTGTGGCGATATTCGCCGAGCTTTTGCGCGAATATACTGACAATAGGGCGCGTGAAAAAGAAGATATTGATGACTACAAAGACTGGGTATGAGCTATTTAATAACTAAAGAAGAAATTGAAAAAGCACAACACAAGGCGCGCGAAATTAAACAAACGTACGGCATCGGCGTGCCTTGGCAAAAGATGTTATACGTGCCAAACGGCGAAGAGGCCCTGGTGGTGGCGGGGGTGCATAAAGACTTCCTACAGCTTGTGCAAGCGAGTAAGTTTATAGCGCGGCCTGTGGGGTTCAGAGTGGGAAAGGACTATGCGGTATTCAAATACCGCAACGGGGTGAGGGCGTTTATGCGCCTCCCCA
>WUQU01000551.1 GCA_009889605.1 Candidatus Bathyarchaeota archaeon
AGCACTACTTGCGGTCTTATTCCTGATATCAGTCTCAGTTTATGGCATTACACTGAATGTACCAGGAAACAGCGACTACGTGATGTATTTTAATTTCGAACAGTTGATTACAGATGAAGTTGAAGGAGAATTTATAGACATAGTAAAGATATTCGACGAGCTGGGAATTCCTAAAATCCTAGGGATTTATGGAAAAAACTCTCTGGGTGGACCTGGTCAGTTATTTAAGTTGGCGCTACTCTTAGAAGAAGATTTTGAAAATTTTGAAGACGGTTTTCTTGATATTTTGAGCGGTTTACCATTAGGTTTGGTGTTGCCTGGCGAAATTGGTGATAAAACACTCATCTCTATTTTGTCGCTACTTTCAAATGCACGTTTATCTATAACACAGTTTGTGAAAAACACGCTTTACGAAGTGCCCGTTGGGACTTTTGGTAAGTTGTACGTTATTCGCTCAAATACAAACATATACGTTTGCTTCAACAACTATATTGCACAGTCAACAAAGGCAATGCTTGATGCTAAAGTTCATATTTATTCCGTATCCACAAAAGATGATTACGTGTTCTACTATAAAGCTTTGAAATTTTCACCTGTTGGAGATCTCCTGTACCAATTTATAGATTTTTACGGTACGCCGAGTTCAGAGGAGGCTTTTCTTAGGAAGAGCGGAGATGAATATCATTTTGAACTATCAGTAAGCAAATCCTATGTAGAGTACGAACGAAAGTTGGCACTTTCAAGAATAGGAGCGTTAAAAGGGCACTATTTTGTTAAAGACTCACCTTACACATTTGGTTTTCGTCTCGATGTGCTGGAAAATGTTAAACAAATACTGATGTTTGGTCTTTTGGAGGAGATTGCGGGTGATGAGGAGCGGTTTGTAAAGGCACTCGAAGGTTTTTTGGATTCCGTTGAGTCAGTTTTTGGCTCAATTTCGGAAGAAGGATTCTTATTTTCCGTAAAATATATTCCCGAGTATGAGAAAGACATTAGGCTTATACTTGAACTTCTCAAAAGAAATGGTTTGAGTTATAAACTTCTTCAGGATAAGAAGATCGCACTGTTATCGTCACAGGAACTGGATAATAGTACGGAGCTCGGTGTTTTTACAAATGACTCACACTTGTATTTCAGGGTGAATGTTCAAGTTGATGAATTAGGCAGTTATCTGGAATTTACAATTACCACGCTTCAGAACGGAAACACATTAGTATCGTGTGATTTCACTAATCCGATGCTCCTTTTAGAATACTTAA
>WUQU01000552.1 GCA_009889605.1 Candidatus Bathyarchaeota archaeon
TATTTGAATTAGCTGGTGAGGTCTTCAATCTAAATTCACCTAAGCAGGTTGGATATATACTATTCGAGAAACTCAACCTACCTGCTGTAAAGTCAACAAGCACTGGTGCTTACTCAACAGATGTCGAAGTACTTGAGAACCTTGCAGGTGATTATGAAATAGCGAAGCTACTACTCGAGTATCGAAAAATCCAGAAACTCAAGAGTACATATGTTGATGCGATTCCATCCATGGTTAACAAGTACACTGGCAGGGTGCACGCATCATTCAATCAAACTGGTACGGCAACGGGACGGTTGAGTAGCTCGGATCCAAATCTCCAAAACCTGCCGGGAAGAACTGACGAAGGTAAGGAAATAAGGATGGCGGTAAGGCCACAAAAAGAAGGCTGGTGGCTCTTGGGGGCCGATTATTCCCAAATTGAATTGCGCGTGCTTGCACACATAAGCGAGGATCCGGAGTTGATAAGAGCGTTTAGAGAAGACAAAGATATCCACTTAGAAAGTGCGAAGAAGATTTTCAATGTTAGTGAGGAATTCGTTACAGACAGTATGAGGCGCGTTGGGAAGATGATCAACTTTGCCATAGTGTACGGCGTATCACCTTATGGCTTGGCAAAAAGGCTTGGAATGGATGTAAAAGAGACAAGAAAAGTAATAGAGGCATATCTCGAAACATATAAGAACGTACAGGAATATATAGCAACGACAAAAGAATTTGCGAGGAAGAACGGATATGTAAAAACTTTATTTGGAAGACGCCGGGAGATACCACAGATCAATTCAAAGGATCAAAATATCCGGGCAGAAGGTGAAAGAATCGCGATAAACACACCGATACAAGGAACAGCAGCAGATATAATGAAGATAGCGATGATTAATATATACGAAAGAATGAAAAAAGAAAATTTGAAGAGCTTGATGATATTACAAGTACACGACGAACTTGTTTTTGAAGTTCCTGAAGACGAGGTTGAGATAATGAAAGAAATTGTGAAATTTGAGATGGAAAACGCTGTTAAGCTCAGAGTGCCTCTAACCGTGGACATTTACGTAGATAAATACATGATTTAGAAGAGCACCACTGAAAAAAGTGGTGCTTTTAATATATTAAGATACTTCCAAAAAACAGCAGAACCGCAGCTATGACTCTGACTCCTATCTTTTCTTTTAAGAAAACCTTTGCAAAGAACATCGTGACAAAGACTGACAACATCGAAAGTGGCTCAGCTACACTCACGCCGAAGTAGTTGAAGGCTTTGAGAAGCGCAACGTAAGAATATGCATTACATATTCCACCGAGGATTAAGTATAACCATTTTTCTCTTACGAGATTGAAATACTCTACTGGTTTATTCTTTCTAACGAGACCGTAAAGTAGTATGTAGAGACTTATAATCAAATATATCCCAACAGAATACCCTATCGGTGAGACATCTATCGTTATCTTCCTGTCGATTATCCTTCCAACTGCCATCAAGCTCGATGCCAATATCATAGCAACCGCACCCTTGCTTTTGAAAATATTCTTGTAAGAGATCGCTATATTATCTCCCTTTTTTAGATAACTAACACCATAAATCATAAGCAGTGCACCTATAAGTCTTTTCAAACTAAATTGTTCTCCAAGGAAGATAGCTGATAGAACAACTAAGAAAACAGCGTTGAGGTTGTACAGCGGTGCTATCACTGAAGCATCTTCATGACCTAACGCATATGTATATAGGGAAAATGAAACAGAATAAATAGTACCACTTATCAGAGAAA
>WUQU01000553.1 GCA_009889605.1 Candidatus Bathyarchaeota archaeon
CACTTACGGGAGTCAGCGAAGGATCTCTTAAAGAATTTTTAGGGGGAAGTTTTAAACCTCTTGTCGAACTTATAGCCTCTGGGAGAATCAAAGGTATAGCAGCTGTTGTGGGCTGTTCAAATCTTACCTCTATAGGTCATGATATTTTTACTGTAGAATTGACTAAGGAATTAATAAAACGAGATATACTGGTACTGTCTGCAGGGTGCACAAGTGGAGGACTTGAGAACTGCGGCCTTATGTCAAAAGGTGCGGAAGAGTTGGCAGGAGACAAATTGAAAGAGGTGTGCAGAGAGCTTAACATACCGCCTGTGCTAAACTTTGGTCCATGCCTTGCCATAGGCAGACTTGAGATAGTGGCAGCAGAACTTGCACAGATTCTCAATGTAGATATTCCGAAGCTGCCTTTAGTGCTTTCGGCACCTCAATGGTTGGAAGAACAGGCTCTGGCTGATGGTGCGTTTGGGCTGGCCCTGGGATTGCCTTTACATCTTTCAATTCCTCCTTTTATAACTGGAAGCAAGCTGGTGACAGAGATTTTGACCGAAAAATTGCAAGACATAACCGGAGGAAGACTGATTATAAATAACGATGTAAAATCTTCTGCTGATGAGCTTGAAGGTATCATCCTTCAGCGTAGAAAAGAGATGGGTATCTAATTGAAAAGGTGTCTGCCAATGAACGAGGATATATATATTATGTGAGAACCAGCTCACATGTACAGGGGCTGTCCAAAAAGTTGAAGTGGCAGCCCCTTTACTTCAATACTTAGAAGTATGTTTGGAAAACCTTTGGTTTATATTGTAGACTTAAAAACTTAAGTTTAAGTTTTTATTTAGTTAACTCAGCTTTGCTTGAGAAGTTAAATTTAGAGAATAGGCCCCAGCTTGCAGAGTTTTATTATAAAAATTTTAAATTTGAGCTCATGTAATTTCTAAGAGGTTAATTCTTTTTCCTCAATATTAACGTCAGGGAGCGTTTCAATCATATTTTTATCTATTTGAGGAATTCTTACCTTTTCTCCAATTTCGAGAACTTCTAATGACGACTTAACAATGTATGGCTGATTGTTTACATTTATAGTATAAAAATACTCCATTAAACGAATATTTTTGTCTTTTCTATCGATAAAATAAACATTAACAAGGTCACTGAATTTGAACTGAGCTAAATAC
>WUQU01000554.1 GCA_009889605.1 Candidatus Bathyarchaeota archaeon
GAAGAAGTCCCGGTGGACAATGCCCTCTTTACAACCCTATCCACAACAACCAGACTTGTAAAATTTTCAAAGAAAAAATTCTTGCTAACTGACACTGTGGGCTTTATAGACCGCTTGCCGCTAACGCTGATAGAGGCTTTCCACTCAACCCTAGAAGAAACCATATACGCAGACCTAATACTTCTCGTAGTAGACATAAGCGAACCCATAAGCACTGTGGAAAAGAAACTTTCAATATGCCTAGAAACCATAAACAAAATAGAGGCTTCGGGCATACCAATAATTACTGCGTTAAACAAAATCGATTTACTATCCCAAACTGAAATTGAACAGAAGATGGAAAAACTCAAAGACGAGGCGCCGAACCCCATACCCATATCGGCACTTTACAAACTCAACATCAACCAGCTAAAAGAAGAGATAACCAAAAGCCTAAAAAACTATGTTACAGTCGCCTTTACACTTCCCATGACACGTGAAACCATGCCTTTCATATCATGGCTTTATAACCGAGCAGAGGTGCACGCCGTAAATTACACGGAAAACACTGTCCAAGTGAAACTTGAAGCCATACCATGGTTCGCTGAAAAAGTAAAAAGCCGCGTTGAAGAACTAGGTGGAAAAATTGAAACCTTCAAACAATGAAACTCAGCCTAAAATAGTGGTTTTAAGGTGGGGACACAGACCAAAAAGAGACTTACGCCTAACCACTCACGTAGCCTTAACCGCCAGAGCCCTAGGCGCTTCCGGATTCATACTCTCAGACGTAAAAGACGAAAAAATAAGGATAACAGTGGAAAAAGTAGTGGAAAACTGGGGAGGACCCTTCGCTTTTGAAATGGGAACCCCTTGGAAAAAAGCGGTTAAAACGTGGAAAGCGAAAGGCGGAATAGTTGTTCACCTCACAGCTTATGGCGAAAACATTGAAACAAGCAACGTCCTCGACAGAATCAAAGCTTCAGGCAAAGACATCCTGCTCATAGTTGGAAGCCAAAAGGTTCCAGGAGAATTCTTTTCAAAAGATGTTTCAGACTTCAACGTGGCAGTTGGAAACCAGCCCCACTCGGAATGCGCAAGCCTTGCAGTTTTTCTAGACAGATTTTTCAAAGGAAAAGAATTGGCCAAGACCTTTGAAAACGCAAAAATCGCCATAGTTCCCCAAGAAAGGGGCAAAAAAATAGTCAGAAAGGCTAATTCAAATGTCGAAAACAGAAAAGAGATTTAAATTAAAGCCTACAAATAATATTATAAAACATATTGCAATGCTTGAAATAGAAAAAGGGTCCATATGTTATCAACAATAAATGACGCTACATTGATGAAAGTTGCAGAAGCTTTAGGCGAAGAAGAAGCCGTAAAACTAATTGAAATACTGAAAAACTGCGAGGAAATCACCGACGACGAAATAGCGAACAAAACAGGTATAAGACTTAACAATGTACGGAAAATCCTTTGCAAACTTTACAACCACTCTCTTGTAAGCCTGAGACGGACAAGAGACCCGAAAACTGGATGGTTCATATTCCACTGGAAACTGCAGCCAGACCAGCTTGAAGGCTTCATACTAAGCCAAAAACGAAGAGTCTACGAAAAACTAAACATTCGACTAGAATACGAGAAAAACCACGACTTTTATTACTGCTACACCCCTGGATGTAGGCGAGTCCCCTTCGAAGAAGCCGTGGAACTCGTTTTTCGATGTCCAACATGCGGCAAACCTCTAATGCACTACAACAACGAGAAAATAATCCACGTTTTAACAAAAAAACTTGAACAGTTAAGGAAGGAACTGAGTGAGTGAAAGGCTCCCAACAAGAGAGCAAGCGCTGCAAATTTTACGTGAAAGCGGATGCGGAGAAAACGTAATAAAACATTGTGAAGCCGTAACAGAGCTTGCTGTTGAAATTGCAAAAGCCTGCAAAAAGAGAGGTTTAAACGTTAACCTAGAACTTGTTGAAATTGGAGCACTTCTCCACGATATTGGGCGCGCAAAAACCCACAGTGTTCACCATGCTGTTGTAGGAGCACAAATAGGCAAATCCTTAGGCTTGCCAGAACCCATAATCGCAATAATAAAGAGGCATGTGGGCGGCGGAATAACAGCGAAAGAAGCGGAAAAACTCGGATGGCCAAAAGACATTTACACCCCACGAACCCTTGAAGAGAAAATAGTAACATACGCTGACAAACTAATCGAAGGCTCCAAAAAAGTTCCAATAGAAGAAACCATAGAGAAATTTTCCAACGAGGGATTACCCCCATCCGCAATCAAAAGAGTACTGAAACTTCACAAGGAAATATCCAATTTAATTGGAGATTGCGAATGCCTACTGTAACACTACTCTCAAAACTCTACAATGACCAACAAATAACACTTGTTGAAACCCAATTGAAAACCACGCTTAAAGGCTTAAAAATTAAAATAGAAAAAGTTGAAGCTACGCCTCGCGGCTGGATTCAAATAAATTTTTCAGGTGAAGACGAAAAGGCAGCTTTAAACTATCTAGAAGAGGAAATAGGCTTATGCCCGGTGCACATTGAAAACCTAAAAAAATTCTCAACAACAAAAGGATACATAACGGGCTTAAGCAGAAGCAAAGATGAACTATGCTTAGATATAGGGATAACTTCACCAAAAAACATGAACGCCATAATTCCTTTACAACAACTGCAAGCCCAGCTTGCAAATGGAATGAAAATAACCCTCAAAAAACTCGCCGAACTATTCGGTTTCTGCGAAAACCTTCCATTAACAGTCAAAATAACAAGCACCAAAGAAAACCATGTAGAAGCTGTAATAGCCGAAACTCAGCTAAAACTCTATAGAAAATGGACAAAATCATTACTTGACAGGTTAATAATTTTAGGCGCATCCCAACAAGAAATAAACACGGCGTTAAAAGATTCAAGATGCAAAAACGACATTGTATCAACAGAACAGCTGGGATTGTTTGAACACGCTGTCGCTTGCAAACTCGGAACAGACGCTGTAGGGCTAATACCAAAAATCGGCAGAAACTTACCCAACACAACCCTAAGCGTATTCAAACCCAAAACCATAATAGACTTCTTCCAAAACTTTAACATATAAATAAAGAAGCGGGCCGGGCCGGATTTGAACCGGCGACCTCAGCCTCGTAAGAATAAAGGAACCTCCAGCGGGTTCCTTTCACCTCCAGCAACCATTA
>WUQU01000555.1 GCA_009889605.1 Candidatus Bathyarchaeota archaeon
CGCTACGATTTTGAATTTCACGAATCCTCCGATAGTATTAACGGCAGACGGTGTTGGTTCGAAGTTGTTGTTACATATTGAACACAACAGATGGGAGGATGCAGCCCAGGATTTGATAGCGATGAACTACAACGATATTGTCTGTGTTGGAGGCAAGCCGCGAGCATTTGTCGATTACCTTGGCGTTCACCAAATAGACAGGCAGCACTATGAATTCATAGAAGCTCTTGTTAGAAAGCTTGACGAATATGATATGGCATTAGTTGCCGGAGAAACTGCGGAGATACCATCAATCTATACTGAAAACGATTGGGATGCGGCCGGTTTCTGCATTGGCACACTTGAAAAACGAATACCAATAGAGACGATAGAATATGGTGACTTTATTATAGGTCTTCCAGCGAGTGGATTCCACTCGAACGGCTGGTCTTTGATAAGGAAGATAATTGAGAGCGAGAACATCAGCATCGAAGAGCTTTCCTTCGACTTACTCGCCGGCACGAAGATATACAAAGAAGTTACCGAAGTTTTTGAATTGATCAAAGGCATAGCGCATGTTACTGGTGGAGGGATACTCAGAGCGCTGAGACGGGTGTTAGGTGATAAAGGTTACGAAATAAGTATAACGTTGAAACCCTACATAGAATGGATTCTAAAATACGTTGAAATACCTGAGGCGATTAAGACATTCAACATGGGGTACGGAATGATATTGGTCATTGCAGAAAAGGACGTTGAATCTGTTCTAAAAATTACGAACGGAGAAGTTATCGGTAAAGTAAGCCAAAACACTAACATTGTGATACAATAAAGATATCCAGTGGAATAAAACGGAGGTGAACGATTTGAAAGGATGGGTCATTGCGTTAATTATTATCGGTGTTGTCGCACTTGGAATTATCTTCTGGCTAATTGGTGCGTACAACAAGATGGTAGCTTTAGACCAAAACGTTAAAGAAACTTACAGCCAGATCCAGAATCAACTCCAAAGAAGGCTCGACTTGATTCCAAACTTAGTTGAGACGGTTAAAGGTTACGCAGCTCACGAAAAGGAGATATTCGAAGCGCTTGCCAACGCGAGAGCGAAACTTGCCGGAGCAAAGACACCAGATGAACAAGCCACGGCTGACGCAGAATTAACATCAGCACTCAGTAGGTTGCTTGTCATAGTCGAAAACTACCCAAATTTGAAAGCCGATGCCAACTTTAGACAGCTGATGGATGAACTTGCCGGTACGGAGAATAGGATAGCGGTTGCGCGAAAAGATTACAACGAAGCTGTGAAAGAATACAACACATTGATTAAAAGATTCCCGTATGTGTTGATCGCAAGTAGGTTTGGATTCACAGAAAAGCAATTCTTCGAAGCAAAGCCGGAAGCCCAAGAAGCACCGAAAGTAAATTTCTAAGGTTTTCAAATGGAAAATAAAAGCCCAGTTCTTAGAAACTGGGCTTTTATTATTATCTGGCTACTTTTGAGATCACATTTGGTATGAAATATTCCTCTATAACTGCGTAAAGCGCGCCATACAGGTAAGTATCATGGGTGAACGTTGGCGGTAATACTTTTAATATCTTTCCAGAATTTTCCAAAGCTCTGCCCTTTATCTTTTTCTCGAGCAATTCATAAAATTCCACGTCAAGACCTGAAAGTTCTCCGCCGAGGATTAGATATTCTGGGTTTATTGCATTAACGATGTTGGTCAATGCAACAGATAATGTTTCTATATACTCAAGAAATTCCGCTGCTTTTTTTCTGAAAAGTTTATTTAGATGGCTTTGAGCATCCTTAAGTCCTTTTCCGAAAACTCTCGAAATAGACGTATAAGTTTCAAGGCACCCGTAATTCCCACAGCGACACAAATTACTGCTTTGCATGTTCAAGATTGTGTGTCCAAATTCTCCGGCGCTGAAAGAAGGACCACGGAATAGTTCGCCATTAATCCACAGACCCGTTCCAAATCCTTCCCTTACAGTCACAAAGACCGAGCATTTTGACTTCCTTACCTCTTCACGCTGAAAGGCTTCGGCGATCATCGCCAAGTTTGCTTCATTGTCGGCGTATACAACTTTGCCTTCAACGTTGATCTTTATGTTTTTCCAGCCCTTACTCGGAATGAAAAGAATCGTGTCGTTTTCCACATCCACCATTCCGGGCACTGAAAATGCCACAACTTCAACGTCTTTGTAATTTTGTAAAATATCGTTGACCTCTTCCAAAATCTCTTCGAAAGTATCAGGTGTAGACGACGATTCAAGCTTCTCGAGCGTGCCATCCGCATTTCCAATGGCGTAATTCGTCCTCACTGCTCCAATATCAACGACTAACACCTGAAAAGATCTTGGGTTAATCTTCAGGGATATCGCTTTCCTGCCAAGTTTACCGTTGCCTTCCTGTTCTGCAGGCCCTATTTCTAATATATAACCGGCGTTGTTTAAGTCAGTTATACATCGAGTCACTGTACTTGGAGAAAGCAATGTCTTTTTTACGAGGCTAACCCTCTCTATCGTACCTTCGTGGAATATCGTCCTTAGAATTAACAGGTAATTGTTTTCTTTCATTGTCGAGTGTAGGATTTTTTTCAACGAACGCTCCTCCCAAGTGTTAAGAAATGATTGAACCTTAGAAACTAAAACGGCATTAACGGTTGATTCACTTGAGATTACCTTACCTTGCTTCTTGTCTTGATATCGAAAACAACTGCTGCAATTAAGACCGCACCTCTTATAACGTATTGCAGAGATATACCGACGCCAAGAAGGTTCATACCGTTTATAAGTGATGCCATAACAAGAGCACCTATAAGTGAGTTTGCTACTTTACCGACTCCGCCAGCTGCCGAAACACCACCAACATAAGCAGCAGCTATCGCGTCAAGTTCAAAGAGGGTACCCGCATCTGGTGTAGCCGATTGCAGCCTTGAAGTGTAGAGAATACCGGATATTGCTGTTAAAAATCCCATTGATCCGAATACGAAAAGAGTGATCTTCTTGACATCTATACCACTTAGCCTTGCAGCTTCCGGATTACCACCGACTGCGTATATATGTCTACCAAGTACTGTTTTTGTTGTCAAGACATGGTATACAAAGGTTATAATGAGTGTTATTACAAATGTCCATGAAAGTCCGTTGTAAGAAGCTAATGTCCAAAAGATGTAGAATATGATAGCGCTTATAAAAAGGAGTTTTAGAATGAACATGCGCATCGAAAGGACTTCGAAATTGTAGCGGAGCTTGTTGTTACGCGTTTTGATTTCACTGTAAATGTATAATCCGATTATCGCAAGTCCAATTATGAGGGTCAAGATGTGTACATTTTCATTGTGGAATATATCAGGAATGAATCCATTACCGATCTGATTGAATGAATCGTTCATAACTATAATAGTACCTGTACTCTGTGTAAAGAGCAGTAGAGCACCTCTGAAGATAAGCATTCCTGCCAAGGTTGCTACGAACGCAGGCAGTCCAACTTTCGCAACCCAAAATCCGTTGACAAGACCAAACACTGTACCGAGCGCTATTACAATTAGTATCGTTGGTATTACTGGCATGCCTTCTCTCAGCATCCTTGCCGCAATCGCGCCAAGGAAACCAGCCATGAATCCTACAGACAAATCGATGTGCCTTATAACTATAACGAGTGTCATACCGACGGCGAGCACAGCAATATACCCCATCTGATTAAAAAGATTGCTAATATTCCTTGAAGAGAAGAAAAGCCCGTCTGTAAGAATGGTGAATATAATCATAATTGCACCAAGTGCGATGTACATACCGTACTCACGTATGTTCTTTTTAAGAAGCACTCCAAGTTCTTGTAGAAAATTCATCTCGTACCCTCCCTTGTAATATTTATTAATAATCCACTGCCATATGCATTATCTTCTCTTGCGTTGCTTCTTCCCTACTTAACTCACCAACAATCTTTCCACCAGCCATGACGTAAACTCTGTCGCTCATACCGAGAACTTCGGGAAGTTCGGAAGAGATCATTATGATACTCATTCCCTCTTCCTCTACTAATCTGTTCATAAGCGTATATATCTCGTACTTTGCGCCTACATCTATGCCTCTTGTCGGCTCGTCCAAGATAAGCAACTTTGGTTTTACAAATAGCCATTTGCCTATCGAAACTTTCTGCTGGTTTCCACCGCTAAGGTTCATGACCTTTTGCTCGATTGACGGAGTTTTGATACGCAAAGATTCTTTAAATCTCTCAGCAACTATGATTTCTTCGTTGTCATTAACGAATAATCCTTTCTTCAGCTGCTTTAATCCAGCCAGAGTAATGTTAGTTCTCACATCAAAATCGAGAATCAGCCCTGTCACTTTTCTATCTTCCGAGAGATATGCAAATCCTGCTTTTATAGCCTCGGAAGGTGATCTAAAATTGCACCTCTGACCATCAAAGTACATCTCGCCTTCTACTATATAATCTTTGGCATTTCCGAAAAGGCTTAAAGCGAGCTCTGTCCTGCCCGCACCCATCAATCCGGCAATTCCTACGATTTCGCCTCTTCGAACATAGAAATTAGCATCTTTAACAACATATCTGTTGAGACTCGTATCATACGCTTTCCAATTCTTAACCTCGAAAATCTTTTCACCAAATTCTCTCTTTTTGCGTTTTGGGTATATATCTTCTATTTCTCTTCCAACCATGTACTTGACGATGTTAGCCTCTGTGAATTCCTCCCTTTTCTCAAGCCTTCCGACCATCTTGCCATCTCTTAACACGGTGATGGTATCTGCAACTTCCACTACTTCCTTCAACTTGTGTGAAATCAATATAGAGGTTATACCTTTCTTTTTTAGCTCCCTAATTATCCGAAGCAAATTTTCGCTGTCATCTTCGTTGAGCGACGACGTTGGCTCGTCAAGGATAAGCAATTTGACGTTTTTACTCAAAGCTTTCGCAATCTCAACTATCTGTTGGTGACCTACGCCGAGGTCTTTAACCTTTCTCGAAGGGTCAAGGTCAGGTTTTAAGTGTAGGAGCATATCTTTTGCCTTCTTTATCGTTTCGTTCCAGTCTATGAATCTTCCGCGTTTTATTTCATGACCGAGGAAGATATTTTCGTAAACTGTGAGTTCCGGAATCAGTGCAAGTTCTTGGTATATTGTTACAATACCCACACTCTCACTGTCATGGATATTTCTGAATCTCTGTTCTTTTCCGTCAAATATAATAGTTCCTTCATACTCTCCATATGGATAAAAACCACTCAGTATTTTCATCATCGTCGATTTTCCAGAGCCGTTTTCTCCAACTAAACAGTGAATCTCCCCTCTTCTTACCTTGAAATCAACATTGTCCAACGCCCTTACTCCTGGAAAATCTTTAGTTATACCTCTCATCTCGAGTATGAAATCGTCCGTCATCGAATCACCCCTTGTTGACATATCTTGTTTTCAAATATACAGTATATTGTATATTCTAAAAACCGGGTGGTGATATTTCACACCACCCAGTTTGTTGTTCATGAATTAATTACAGCAGAACTAATTACCACTTGAAGTCCTTTTCTGAGTAGTAGCCAGAGTCGATGAGTATCTTTTTCACGTTATCCTTCGTTACTGTCTGTATCGGGGATTGAATTGCTGGTACTTTCTTCTTTCCGTTGTCGTATGTAGCTGTCGTCGTTGGTTTCTTACCTTCAATCAACAACTGTGCTGCGTTTATTGCGTCTTTGACGAGAAGCCTTACATCTTTGAATACTGTCATTGATTGTTTACCGTCGATAATGTATTGTACTGATGCTTTTTCTGCGTCTTGACCTGTTATGTAGTAAGCTTTGACGTCCTTATCTGCTCTGAAAGCATCTGCTATAGCTCTTGCTGTACCGTCGTTTGGAGCAAGTATGTATACTGTTCCTTTGTCCGCTGCTTTTGCTCTTGTGAGGTCATCTTCTGCTTTTCTTTTTGCAACGTTGAAGTCCCAGTTTGTTGTTACTTGTCCAATTATCTTTGCCATTTCGTCTCTTGTCAAATTCTTTTTGTTCTTAACTTTTTCTGCTTCGGATGAGTTTATAATTCTGAACGTTCCGTCTGCAATCTTTGGCTGGAGGATTTCCCAAGCACCTTGGAAGAAGAGGAACGAGTTGTTGTCAGAAAGTGCACCTGCGTAGAGGTAAAGTGGGTTGTTCTTTGTTCCAGCTTTGACGTTCTGGACAAGGTATCTACCCATTGCCCTACCAACTTCGACACTGTCAAATGTGACATAGTAATCAACCGCATCTGTTCCCATAATTAATCTGTCATATGAAATAACGTATACTCCTGCTTTCTTTGCTGCTTCTGCCGCTGCCGCTGCTGCGACTGCGTCGTGTGGACATATGATAAGAACCTTTATACCTTTTGCTATAAGAGCTTCAACGTTTTCTCTTTCCTTTGCTGGAAGTCCTTGGCTGAAGAGAATTTCAACTGAGTACTTTGTGTTTTTAAGAGCGTCTCTAAATCTTGTTTCATCCTGGACCCATCTTGGTTCAGCGTTTGTTGGGAGTACGACACCAACGTCAAGCGCGAAGTTAACTACCGCAGAAATAAGAAGCACAAAAAAAGTTCCTAAGAGTAAAAGCTTCTTCATACACTTTCCCTCCTCTTTGGATGAATTCTCAGAATTTAGGGTTTTAACCCCCTTGGCAAAAATATAACACATCTTGCCTCTTTAACATAATCTATCAGCTCTTTATTATATTTCTTTCAGAAAGAAAAAAATAGGGTTATTGAAACAATTTTCACTTTTTCTCAGGTTTTCTTCGATTATCTTCATTTTTTTGCTGTGACGTGTCGAAATTTGCTTGGAATGTATGTTTACGACATGTATAGATAATTACTTGTGTTCAAGTAATAAGATTCTTATTTTGTGGATTTTCATGTAGTATAATAGAATTAAGTTTGAGAACACTTTAGAGTGCAAGATTCTTATTCGTAGAAGATGAAACGAAATCAGGAAGATAAAGGGGGGGTTCTGAAATGAAAATCGATTTACTCTTCGCAGAGATTGGATCCACGACGACAGTTTTGACCGCATTCCATTTCGGTTTGAAATCAAAGATAATAGCACAAGCTGAGCATTGGACGACTGTGAACGAAGGAGATGTAACTATCGGTATTGAGAGAGCGCTTAGTAAGATGAAAGAAATTCTTGGTGAAGACATAAAATGGGAGAAGTTTGCAGCAACGAGCAGTGCAGCTGGTGGGTTGAAGATGACTGTACACGGGCTTGTTTATGACATGACCGTTCGAGCAGCTCGTGAAGCAGCTCTCGGAGCTGGTGCAGTTATTAAGTACGTTACAGCAGGCAAAATGGACGAATTCCACCTACAAAAGGTTATGTCTATCCAACCGAAGTTGATACTATTAGCTGGTGGCGTTGATTATGGGGAAACTGAAACTGTTATACATAACGCAAAAATGCTCGCAAAACTGCAGCTTGACGTACCGATAGTATACGCTGGAAATATAGCCGCAGCTGAGCATGTCGAATACATACTTACGAATGCGGGCAAGAAAGTGTACGTAACAGAAAACGTTTATCCGAGGATAGATTACCTTAACGTTGAACCTACGAGAAATGTTATCAAGGAAGTTTTCGCTGAACACATTGTGAAAGCTCCGGGAATGGAGAAGATTAAAGATATGGTCGATTACGAGATAATTCCAACCCCAGCCGCTGTTATGACAACGACCGAGCTTGCGTATGAAATTTTCGGCGATTGTTTGACAATAGACATCGGTGGTGCTACAACTGATGTGGATTCAGTCACTGAAGGTTCGCCAGAAGTACAAGAGATGCTCGTTTCTCCAGAACCGTTTGCGAAAAGAACAGTCGAGGGTGACCTTGGATTGTACGTTAACGCACATAACGTTATTAATATGATGGGCGAAGAGAGTTTAAGAAACCAGTTTGAAGATTATGACGAGCTTTTAACCAGGATAAGCCCTTATCCTATGTCAGACCGTGATGAGTACTTTATAAGCAAGCTCGCAATGTTTTGCGTGCAGCAAAGCGTTAGAAGACATGCGGGAAATAAAAAACATCTTTACACGCCAACAGGTCGCAAGACGATAGCTGAAGGAAAGGACCTTACGGCAGTTAAGACGGTCTTCGGAACAGGAGGATTCCTTTCCAGATCAAAGTACGCAAAAGAAGCACTCGAAAGTTTAACGCATCTGCACAAAATCCACCCAATGGAGCTGTTGCCACAAGAAGGCATAAAATTCCTCAGAGATAAACATTACATCTTTGCAGCGATTGGACTTATCGCAAGCAAGGTTGATAAAGACATAGCAAAGCAATTACTTGAAATAGATATTGAGGAGTACTGATAACCATCTATAAATAGAGAACGATAAAGAACGGAGGTATATTATGGAAAATCCAATGCAGGAAAAAGTACTCGTTGTTCGAACATCAGACATCGAAAGGTTATGCAATGGCAAAATAGGAGTTGTAGAAGTTCCGTACAAAGAATTCGAGAAAGTTTTAGAAACGGGGTTTTTTGTTGAAAGGGCGAAAGCTGAGTACGATGAATCAATTCGGCAGATAATTCCCTATATCGTGCTTAAAGATGGAGATGAATATATCTTCTTTAAGCGGACATCAAACCAAACTGAGAAGAGATTGCATAATTTGATTACCCTTGGCGTTGGTGGTCACCTGAACACTGAAGATTCGAACGAACCTAAGGAATGCCTTCAGAAAGGTTTATGGAGAGAGCTGAAGGAAGAAGTAGATGTTGAACTTCTTTCTATGGAATATGTTGGTTTGATAAACGATATGGAAAATCCGGTTAGTAGGGTCCATATCGGTGTTCTGTACATTGCACATGTCAACTACAAAGGTGTTGTTGAAAAAGAAAATTTCATCGAACTAAGAGCAAAAGATTTGTCTAATTACATTGGGGAGATGGAAGGATGGGCAAAG
>WUQU01000556.1 GCA_009889605.1 Candidatus Bathyarchaeota archaeon
AGTGAGTGCGCTTAGTTTTTGATACTTCGCTAATTCACGAAGGGACCACTTAATGCGCTTAATGATATTACGTGGTGATAGAGTTGTTTGCTTTAATGCAATATAATGCAATTGCTTTAACTCTTCTTGTGATAGAGTAGGGTACTCTAAGATAGCTGTTGTTTGATCTAAGTATTCAAATTCAAAATTTTTAATATAACCATTCTTTATGCATTCATCATAAAATTTTGTTCTAGGATACGGTGTGGCTATAGTCCATTCATATCCTATCGATTTGATTTTAGATGCGAATTGAATAGTCTCTAAAGCCGTCGAACGATCCTCGCCCGGCAATCCAATCATCCAAAAAGTAGTAGGCGCTATATTAAGTTCTTTACATAGTTTAACAGCCCTTTCTATCTGTTGCGGTGAAATCCTTTTCTGGATATGCCGAAGAATCCTAGGATTAGCAGATTCGCATCCAAAACATATAGAGTGGCAACATGCTTTCTTCATCCACCATAGTACTTCTCTATCAATGGAATCCACACGTGATAAGCAACGCCAAATTATCGGATTGCCCCTTCTGATGATTCCTTTGCATATCTCAATAACTCGTTTCTTATTGATAGTAAATGCATCATCGATGAAAAAGATCTCTTTCACGCCAAACTCCTCAATTAGATAATCTATCTCCATTAAGCATATTTCGGCCGAGAACGCTCTCCACAAGGGACCGTATCCTATGTCTCTATACTCTTCCGTCCAACCTCCGACTATACAGAAGGAGCAAATGTAAGGGCAACCTCGACTAGTCCTCATTGCTGCTATCGGGTGCGCTTTCTGGTAAATACAATAATACTTGTGCATTGGAAGTAATTTCCACGCCCCAATAGGTAGCCAATCTAGGTCGTACTTAAACGGAATAGTAGGTGTTTTAGTAAAAGAATTCAATTTATCCTCTCTATATAGAATTCCGCGAGTGTGCCGTAATGCCTCATTTCTTGGCAGTTTGGCAATGTTGTCTACTAATTCTAGTACCGAGAGCTCAGGCTCATTGTAAACCATAGCATCAACGTAAGGATAGCGTTGGTAAATTACATCCATTATTGGAGGTAAAAGAACCCCAAAGGCCAAAGTCACTACATTCGGATTATGCTTCTTTGCTATCCTTGCTATCCGTACATCATAATCTAAAGTATCTATAAAGGCGATTATTCTGCCTCTTACTTTCCCTATCCCAAGATTTTTAGCAGTTGAAAGCGGGAGAGGTCCTAAAAAATGTATTTTGTCATATAGGCCTTTACAAGCGCTTTATTCCTAACTATTTGTCCATCATTATCACTACAATCAATAACAAGTACCTCATACGAAGAGAACTTCTGTGCACTCAAAGATTCTAAGCAATTTAGTAACTTGTCTCATCTGTTCTTAGTGCAAACCATTACCGATACTTTGACTTCATTAATGGTGGCTTCCATTTAAAATCCGAGGTGTCTTCGTACTCTTCAATTTCTTCCACTTATATGGAATCCTGCCTTTACTTAAGTCGTGCCGCGCAAGAAGATAGGCATATATCTCTAAAATAACTCCTAATAGTATCCACAAAAGTTTCTTAATACTAAAGCGTAAGATCTCTCTCATAAGAATTGGTAGAACATTCTTAAGTTTAGAAGTAGACACAACGAAGCCAGTCATTCTTTTTATTTGCAGATGGCCCGTCCATATTCTTCTTCGTTGCTCAAGGATTTCCCGAAAATTATCTGGCCCTTTAATATACGTGATAGCATCAGGAACATAGACTACTCTCCGTCCCTGATTTCTGATAAGCATCTCCATATACGGTTCGTCTGTGGCTAGGTTTGGTGGGATTCGCTTAACTAATGAGGGGCGTATTGCGCAAAGCTCACCAGACATTTTAACCGATTTGTATAAGGAAATCTTATGATGAAGATCCCATATTAGATGGGGGATGAAATTCTTAAGGCTTTGTTGCCCATTAGTTGGTACGGGACGGCCTACTGCTGCTCTATATAATCATCGTTAAAAAACTTAATGATCTTATCAAGGCTACCAGCTGCGGGTAAAGTATCAGCATTTATTAAGACTAAAATGTCTGTTGTATACTCTACTTGCTTCAATAGAGTATTTAAAGCCGCGGCCTTTCCCCTCCTTTCATCTTCTACGATCAGCTTAACTCGCTTGTCCCTCTCACAAAACTTCTTAACGATTTCAGGAGTAGAATCTGTGCAGCCAGAACAGACTACTTAATGATTGACTTAATAAAGCTAATGAAGATCCAAGGGCTTAGCTTTGA
>WUQU01000557.1 GCA_009889605.1 Candidatus Bathyarchaeota archaeon
ACTGTTATTGGTCCTGCATAGGGGCTTTCTCTGCCATACTTGTCTTGGGCTTTGACTCTGACCATGTAGGTTCCGGGCGGAAGAGTTTCGGGTATGGTGTATGTCATCTCTACTCCGCTTGCTGTGTAGTCTGTCAAATAAGTCTTCGTTTCCTTTCCCTTTGTGATCTCAATGACGAACCTTAGTGGAAACTCGTCATAGGCTTTAAGTCTGAAAGTGAGGTTCTCAACGATCCGCTCATTATCTGTTGGCGCAATAATTTGAGGGACTGAGGGGTACTTAGGTAGGAGGATGAAAACACCAAACTCAGGATAGGTTGATGGCGCTAAAGGTTCATTCCAGCCTTCAGGTATAGCAACTGTTCTGTTCACCATATCCAAGGTTATAGGTTTGCCATCATAGATTCCAGTTTTGACAATATCATTAAAATAATCAAAAGCATTTCTTATTTCATAAGGTGTTCCTATTGGTAAGACAGAGGAAATATCTACATTAACTTCGGGTAGTTTGTCCCAATTGAAGATAATAATGTGAGCTCTTCCCGGTTCGTATTTGTTGGGTCTTATAAAGATTTCGGTGCCAGTAGGGTTTTGATTGTAGAAAACAGGACTGTGAGCGTCTAGGTTAAAACTTCCCCAGGGAGAATCACTTGGCTTCCATGTTTTACGAGCATTTCCGTAAGGTCTTTCCCAAGCTACCCATTCACTTGTGCCATCTGGATAATAAACTGAAATGTTTACTCCATACCAATAATATTGATTTTCATCAAAATCCCAGTATTCAGTGTTTGATGGACCAATATAAACTTCAAAACCATCAATTATTACTTTATTATTTCTAAAATGAATTTGTTTCCAATGTCTAACTCCTAATTTTCGCCCTTTAATGTAATTCTCCTCGAAAATAAGACCTTTAGTGACTTCTTTTCCAAAATACCCTAAAGTAGGTTCTGCATACCAAAAAAAGTTTTTCTTAAAAGTAATATTTTCCACCGGTGCACTTGTTAATCCTCCTACTAAAGCCCATCCGTTTGCAAATACATTTCCCTCATAATAGTAATTTTTAAGAAATGTTTTACTACTTCCATAATTAGACAATGTATCAGCAAATGGGTTTAATGAAAGATTGTCAATAAAATATTTAGTTCCTACTTCATTTTGAGTATAGAAGGAATGACCGTGACCTCTATCTGGTGCTTTCCAACCATTATTAAAAATAAGATTTCCATATACTTCTGTAGTCTGAGAAGGTCTCCATACTCCCATACCATTTCCTATAACATCATGAACTACAAAGTTAATAATTTTGTTATTAGGACTTATGACATAAATACCACTATCTAATGCTCCTCCATTAGGACTGGAGCCAGTTATATCTGTCCATCTTGTTTTTATTCCATGATTTCTAATTTCAAAGCCCCAGAACCATACATAAGAGCAGTTAGTTAATCCTAAAACATAAGGAACTTTACTTCTGGGTAGATATGTAGGATGTTCATAATAAACTTGTAACACTACTCTCTCTCCAGGATAAGCTCTAACAATAATAGGTTTTTCTTCTGTTCCTTTGAGTTTACAAGTAAAAGGACCTTCATACTCTCCTCCTCTCACCCATATAATGTCCCCTGGCTGAACTTGTGGAGGGTGATTTAAGGCTGTTTGTAAATCCCAAGGATTGTCAATGGAGCCATCTCCATTTGGTGAGCCATTAGGGGCGACATAGAATTCTTTTGCACTTGCTGTGGCTAATACCGCTATCAACAGGGCGATGGTGAAGATTTTTTTCTGCCTATCCATTTCTGCTCCCTCCTTACCCTGTAAGTTGTTCGCTTAAATAAATATAAGTCACAACAGAAAGGTGTAAGTGACCACAGTCACATCTACAGGGAACGAACTTGTTGTGATGAAGGCACCACAGGATGTATAGCAGAAGCACTAACTTCGTCGGTCCCAAGCTACAATACGCAGTGCCGTCATCTAATGGTGCAATAAAAATTGCTGTGACACTTCACAGTAGGAGCAACGAGCGAAACGGAAACAGAACTTGCTATTTCTTCAATTGCCCATGAGGAATATCCCGAAAACTTCGGTGCTCGGGCGCGTAGGAGGCAGTTATATCTTCACAGCGAATAGTAGTTCCAAACCGCTTTTGATCGCCGGTAATGTTGCTGCGTCCACAATCTCGGACGATTGGGGTTGGGGTTTGGTGATTCGTTTTGGTAAATGTGCAGTTCGTTGCCAGAAAGAACAATCAACTCCTCACGCCAATCTCCAGCGACATCGGCAACATACAATCGGTC
>WUQU01000558.1 GCA_009889605.1 Candidatus Bathyarchaeota archaeon
AAGGCAGGGCTTATTCATTGTTTCAATGCACGATTTCAGCAGAAATGAAACTTTGAGGTCTGCTCTGAGAAAACTTGGATACAACCTGAAATTATCAGTTCCAAGGACCGAACCGATCCACCAAATGATTCTCGTTTTTGGAGAACCGAAAACAGCCCTTCCTGTTAAGAGAATAGGATTTTGTTATTGATACTCATTTAGACTTATTAATGGTAGTTAATAAATAGCGGTACCAGGGAAGGTACCGCTATAATTTTCGATAATAATTTTTCTGTTGCCTTTTTTTGTAACTTGTGTAGTATAATTTCAATAGATTGCTATTCTTCTAAAGAAGGGGGGAAGTTGTATGAAGTGGTATTTAAAGATAACTCTTGCGGTCTTTCTGAGCTTAATCATGACAGTTACTTTTGCTGAAGGAACAACAGAACACACCCATGCAGAAGGTGAAGAGTGTACTTGCGAAGTTCTAGATAGCAGGGAGATTGACGTATCTCAAGAACAGCCAGATATACTCCTCGACACACATGAAGAGTTGTATCAGAAAATTTCAGAGTTGGAGGAATTAGTGGCACTGCTTTACGAACTGGCAGATGCAAAGTTATCAGTGGATGACTTTTATGGGTTTTCAGATTTTACAGAAGAACGACTGAACGAACTTGAGGCAAAGGTTTTGAATATCGAAAGCCTTTCTGCAAATCTTGAAGATGTATTCGTAACCCTTGATATTCACGATGGGGATATTTTGAAAATTTATGATCTTGTTGGAACACTGTCTGATAAATTGTTGAACATTGAAGATGCGATAGCAGATAAAGAAAAAGTATTCGAAGAACTCGAAACGCTCAGTTTGCGCATAGACATGCACGACCAAGACATAGTAAATATTTTCGACATTCTTTCTACAAAAGCCGATGCAACGCAAGTCGAAGAACTCGCATCTAAAATTGAAACGTTGGAACTTATCAAAGAGTTTGATTTTACGGCTATGATTGGTCGTATAGCCCTTCTCGAAGAGTATACAAACATAATATACGAGATTGTAGGCAGTAAACCATCGTTTTAAGATGTGGAAGATATGTTAGCACCTCTTAAGACTGAGGGTATGAATTCACTAAGTGACAGGATGGATTTGCTTGAAGAATATGTAAACATGGTATACGATGCTACAAGCGAAAAACCATCTGTCGAAGAAGTACAAGACATGATATCGCCACTAAAAGACGATATCGCTGACCTGTCATCAAAGTTGTCCGCACTTTCCACAAAGTTCAACTCGCAAGAGATAGATATCTTGAAACTGTACAATTCAGTTTCGAAACTCGCAGAAGAAGTACAAAAGCTCGCAGGGAAAGTATCGCTCTTAGAAACGATGATACGCGACTTGAATCAAAGAGTTGGCAAGTGAAACTTTAAAATAAGAATAGAAAGGGGCGGTTACCCGCCCCTTTATTTTTTAGTATTTTGTATTAATTTCGTCCCATAAACTCTTTATTTCCTCAGAATTTTCTCTTAAAATCTCGAGCAATCTCGGATCAAAATGCACTGGTCTCGTCCTTCCATCTCCCTCCAAGATTATCTTCACCGCCTCTTCGTGCGATAACGCCTTTTTGTACGGTCTTTCTGA
>WUQU01000559.1 GCA_009889605.1 Candidatus Bathyarchaeota archaeon
CTTTACACGGGTGGCGTGGAAGCCCTTCAAATAAAAGCTGAAGGCAACAGGGTCAACCTAAACATTGTTGATGAAAAATTTCTGAAAAACGTCGTTGAAAGCATGGGAAGCAGAACTTCCTTTAGAAGAAAACTGGCGCAAATTGCAGGCATCGCTGAAGAATTGAAGGAGCAAGGATTAACCTATATCCTTTATTACAAGGGAAAACGTTTGCTCACCATAGGGTCGGAGGCAAAGCCAAAACTGTTCAGCATGGTGACGAGGACAAATACTGTTGAAATCAACAATTTGCGCAAACTGCTGGAGCTAGCCGTTTAGAGCGCATTTTAGAATATTCTTAAACTCTTACGCATTAACAAAGGAAGCTTTGATGACGGAAGCTGCCAAGACTTTGTCAAACAATCGTTTTCCTTCTTTTTGGTTTTTCATTCCGTTCGTCCCCCTTCTCCTACGGCTTTTTATGAACTTTATGCCTTTAAACTGGTTGTCCCTTGCCACACTGCTCAGGTCAATTTCCCTGATCTCAATAAAGGTGAATATTGCCGTAAACGACGTTGTTTAGAGCATGCTTGGAATTTGGGCTTACATCATCGTAAGCATGCCTATCTATAAGAATCTCGTTAAAAAAACAACATGGGGTTCCCGGTGATGTGTATAGCCAAAAATTAACTTTTTCAAAACTGTTCAGAACATGTGCGAGTGCTGTTTTCTCAGAGTATGATTTCTCTAATGTCCAAGATCTCGTTGACTTTACAAATACTTGCAGGTGGATCTTTACTTTACCAAATCTTCGGAGCAGATTGGATTATGCATGCTTTAGCAGGTTTTGGGGCTGGAGCCATAGCTTTAAAAGCTTATGTGACAGGCGTCAACCATTACGGCTACAACCGTTTAGCAGCATATTTTCGTCTCAATAGGTTTAAAACCTTCAAAAGCGAACGCAAAAACGCCTCGAGTTTACACTTTTCAGCATTGCGGTTGTTGCGACTGTTTGGGAAATTTCTGAAATTTATGTTTATCTCTTGTCGCCAAACAATGTTCTCAGGATAAGGGCGGAACCCCTCTGGAATATCACAGGCGATTTAGCTTTTGCAATAATAGGCGGAATGATGACGTGGCATATCCTGAGAAATAGACTTAAACAACCCTAAAAGGTTTCAAAGTGCTTAAGAACGAAGAATACACCTTGTTAAGTCTTCGGCTGGAAGCTTTGCTGTTTAGGTGAACTTGTCAAGGTTCTTAAGCCTTTTAGCTGGATGTGGGTGGGTGCTAAAGAGCTCCGCGAGGAGGCTTGGCTTACTATTCTTCACTTTTTCAACAAGCTCGTCGATTTCGCCGAACCCTTCAATGCCAATGTTTGGGTCGCTTATGAAGAACATTTTAAACTCGTTGAGTTTTTTAACGGGTTCTGTTCTTCTGAACTTGCGAAGTTTGCCGCTTGCGTTCATTATTCTTACAAGGCCTCTTTGAAGATTTTTCGCTCCATTGTTGGTGTTCATTGCTGCGTGGGCATCTGCGTAATACTCTCTTAGCCTGCTGAAGTAGAACACGAAGAGGTTGAATATGAAGCTTAGAATTATTAGGGCTATGCCTACAAGCAGCAGGTATGCTCCGCCTCCACCCCTTTCCCTTGAGGAGCGTGCGCCAAACCATCCTGAAATGTAGAGGGAATACCCAACGTAGTAGACTAGGGCGGGTATTATGCTTATCATCATCATGAGGGCGACGTCCCTATGCTTTAAATGTCCGACCTCATGTCCAAGCACAGCTTCAACCTCTTCGGGAGGAAGGCTTTTAAGGAGCCCCATAGTAACAGCCACGGCATTGCCCTTCAATGGGTTGCCGTAAGCGAAAGCGTTTGGCATGTCTATTTCGGCTATTCCAAGCCTCGGAGCCTTGCTTAACCCGCTTGCCTTAACA
>WUQU01000560.1 GCA_009889605.1 Candidatus Bathyarchaeota archaeon
CTGAGCTCGTGGATAGTTTCATTTTTTACCACCTCTCAGTGTGCGATATACCTTCTTCGCCAATTTTATGGATTTAACGTGCTCTACGTTAGCTGGACAGATGTAAGTGCATGAGCCACACTCGATACAGTCGAGAAGACCTATAGCAGCGGCTTCGTCATATTTTTTCTTTCTTGCCATCAAATCCAAAAGGTATGGTTGCAAATTCATCGGACAGACATGAACACAATAGGAACATCTAATGCAATTAGTGCTCCTTCTTTCTTGCTCAAGTATAATGGTGATACCATTATTTCCTTTGAGAATCGGAGTATCAAAATTTGGAACAGGTATTCCCATCATGGGTCCACCCATCAATACCTTTATTTGTTCATAACCTTCGACTAAACCACCGCCAAGCTTTTCTATAATCCAAGATATTGGTGTACCTATCCTTACCCACCAATTACCTCTTTGCTTTACACCTTCACCGGTTAGTGTTAATCCTCTTTCTATCAGTGGCTTCCCGTCGATAACAGCTTCTTTTATGGCTATCATTGTACTAACGTTTTGCACAACAACCCCAACATCGGATGGTAGTCCCCCGCTTGGAACTTCCTTTCCCGTGATAGCTTTTATCAGTTGTTTTTCTGCACCCTGAGGATATTTTGTTTTGAGTGGTGCAACTTTTACCTTGCCATTCCATTCTCTTTCAAGTTTTTCAATGGCATCTTTCTTATTACTTTCAATTCCAATATAAACATCTTTTACCCCGAGTATCTTCTTTGTAATTTCTATACCTAAGAGTATATCCTCACTCATTTCAAGCATTACTCGATGGTCTATCGTGAGATACGGTTCACACTCTGCACCATTGATTATCAGAGTGTCCACGGGTTTCGGTGGATTCAACTTTACATGAGTTGGGAACATTGCACCACCCAAACAAACTATCCCCGCCTGTTTGATTCTTTCAACAAGCTCTTCCTTAGAAGCTTTGGCCCAATCCAACTTTGGTAACAGTTCCCATTCGTCTTCACCTGTTACCTCGATTGTAACAGCTTCGACAGCCATGCCGTGAACAGCGCTGTTAATTTTTGTAACACTAACAACGGTTCCAGTCACAGGCGAATGAACATAGGCTGATATAGGACCTTGTGGTTCACCGATAACTTGCCCGGTCCTGACTTGCTGCCCAGTTTGAACAACTGGCTTTGCAGGTGCACCTGCGTGCTGAGCCATCATGACTACAACCTTCTCCGGCAATGGGGCTTTCTGAATTTTTTCGTGCTCTGTTAATTTCCTCTCGGGTGGATGCACTCCTCCCTTAAACGTGAGCAACTTCACTTACCACACCTCCCAAAGAAAATGAAAAATTCAGCTCTATCGTCAAAGTGCTACTGTAACTATTATAAGCATAGTTACCTAATATATGAAGATTAAATTTGTCTAATTTTGTGTGAAAAAACTATAAAAGGTGGTAAAGATACTTGTCATCGTATTTAAAAACCAATACATCTTTGAATGTCACGTTCCTATTATACCCTTTCAAAGCAACCTTGGAGTTAAAGTAAACCCTTATGTTTCTATTTTGTAGGATCTTTATTGACTCAACATTCGTAATTGGTATTTCTTTATAATAAGCGTAAAACTTTAGGTGGGATATATCGTGTTTTTGACTCAATGCTTTTAACGCATCCAAGATTTTTGCTTTTTCTACATACTGTGAGGGTATATATTCACACAAGTAGATTGGAAAATTTTTTCCCTCTTCAACTCGGATATTTGAAGGAAATTTGACGCTACGGTACCCACTAATTTTAGCCTGCCCTATAACGTTGTGAGAAAGTGCAGAGAAATCAAAGGATGGGGTAACCGATTGTA
>WUQU01000561.1 GCA_009889605.1 Candidatus Bathyarchaeota archaeon
ACTGTTACTAGTTTTGAATCTTGCCAGTTCAAGGAAAAATGTAGAGTTAGCAAAACGTGTAACATAGAAACTGAAGTAAATGCCACTATTAATTAAAATGGAAATGGAATATCTTAAGCCTTTATTTACCAGACACACGATACGCGAAGTGAAGCAGAAATTCTTATTTTTATAATCTTTAATACAGGTAAATTCTACATGAAAGTGTTTACTTGTCATTGAATTTTTGTCGCAGCGGCGATTTTGGATTAGGCATCTTAACCAAACTATCCCCCTATACGTAAGCTTCCCTTTTGCAGTAATGATCCTATTTAAAGATACGCTAAACCGCCCAATCATACACACGCTTAAAGCTACTATGCATACTTTCGTCAAATTCGCCGCTGGACTCGCCGCGCCTCTCTTGCTATTTTCTCCCATGCTCATCGACTATTTCCACTTGATGTTTTTCGAAGTAGTCTCAGAATCCTCATTAGGCGGTTTAAACCAGTGGTTTTTCGCCGTAAACCCCAAATGGGGAGGGTGCTTCACCCAAGTTTCTGCAGAAATAGTTCAGAAAATATTCCTATTCTACCCCATAATTATCTCCATAATCTGCCTTATCCTTCTTCGAAATGGAACTATAAACAGAATAGCCAAAAACCCTATTCGCTGCAACCCTTTTCACATGCCTAATTTACCTTTTCCTCCCCACAACAGTCCAACCTCAATACCTTCTATGGATTCTACCCCTCCTCGTCACACTTTCAACAATAAACCGCAGTTTCCTTACGCCCCTAGTCCTATTATCATTCGCCGGAACAGCCTTTTACCTCTCCGTTCAAAGCCCATACGCCATCCTTTATCCCCTAGCCATATACACTCCACTCTCCACTCCAGAACAAGTAAGTGCCAACATCCTCTACTACATGAAACTCCCAGGAATAATCTCGCCATTATTACAGCAAGACTTGCTACTAATCTTCGGAGGAATAGGATTCACAGGCGAGTTACTAGCAATCTACTACACTCTTAAAAGCATGATACGAGGAAGCTAAACATGAAAGAAACCAAATGGCAAACCATACCCATAGCAATAATAACCCTTCTACTCATAAGCGAAATAATTTGGTATTCACCCCAAACCAATCCAAAAGAAGCCGTCCTCACCATCAAAGAAGTAACATTTGACGAAACTGGAAACATAACCATAAATTTCAAGTTAACCACAAACCTCCCCATCAACGCCACAATAATCATCACTCCAGTAACCGAAGAACCCAAAGACCTCCCAGTATACGTATTTTACGACAAAAATTATCCGCCAGTAGGCACAAGCTGGACATCTATTCAAATGTTATGGGAGCACGTTAAAACAAAACTTCATCTGGGAGGCTACTCAGCCGAGGTAGAAATGGCAAACGCCGAAGAAATTAAAAGCCTTTTGTCAACAAAGACCCCCGCAGTCCTTATAATGGCCTCAGGAGCCTTCCCCTCAAACATTTTCTCTTGGGAAACAAATCTGGTCAAGCCCTGGCTAGACTCTGGCGGAATACTCATCTGGTTCGGCTGGATCCCTGGATACTACACGGTAGAAAAAGGACAACGCCAAGAAGACATAAGACGGAATTTACCCCAAAATCTTCGCGAAGAAGGCGTAAAAAGACTTGGCCTACAAGATTTTTTCGAGATCATTGCAATAGAAGACTGCCCCACAATCGCAGAAAATGAATCATCCCTATCCAAAATACTTGACACAAAATACAACTTTATACAACAAGCGCCACTCCTCCAAAAGGTAGTAAACGCAAATGGTTTAGCCCTAGGAAAGATTGGCGGTTGCCCCGAAAACCCCAGATCATCAATATCCGTAATCCCCATCGGTAAAGGTAAAATGATAAATTTCGGCTACTTTTTAACGGCAAGCTTAGTTTTAAACGGTCCAGAACTTTCAGCCCGAGACATAGCGCAAATACTCTGCTCCAGAATCCTACAAGCAAATTCCATATGCAACATACTACATCGAAACTATGCACTTCCAAAAGGATACTCCAAAACTGATGCCATAAATCTGCCCTTAGACACCAACACAGCTGGAATATTTATCTACGGATACTCCTCTCAAGAAAGCAGCAGCTTATTA
>WUQU01000562.1 GCA_009889605.1 Candidatus Bathyarchaeota archaeon
AGACGTAAAAGAACTTCCAAAACTCCCCCAGAAAATACTGGACGTTGCTGGGAAATTGAAAAATTTAACCATTGAAAAAGTAGGCAAAGCCGAGATAGAAGGCATACCGAAAACGGTAACCATAGAAGCTTTTCCGCCATGCATAAAAGCCTTTTACGAGGCAGCATCCAAAGGACATCACTTGTCGCATATAGGCAGATTCACGCTGACCGCTTTCCTTGTAAACATAGGAATGCCTACAGAAAACATTGTAGAACTTTTCCGAAGTTCCTCAGACTTCAACGAACGCATGACCCGCTATCAAGTGGAACATATATCTGGAGAAAGAGGTTCTAGAACGCGGTATAAACCTCCCAAATGTGAAATGCTTAAAACCCATGGAGTATGCACGAACCCGGATGAAACGTGCAGAAACGTGAATCACCCACTAGTTTACTACAAAAGGAAATATTTGGCAAAAAGGCGAGAATGAGTTTAGCAGTTTTAAAATGTTATCTGTCCAAAATGTTCCGTTTTGCTTTCCTTCCAACTTTTAACTTTTGGAACATACCAGCACACTACAAGCCAGTGGTAACTGAACAATATTAGAAGCGGAAGGAAAAGCAGCCATTTTAAGCCTTTTTCCTTCAAAATACGCAGGCCAATAATGAATACGTTGAGAAGCCACAACCAAATCCAAAATGGAAAATAAAAAGAGTAATAGGTTACACCAAGCATGTAAAGAATGGTTAAGCCAAATCCATAATAGCATAGCGCAACGCTAAGATGGCTTGTTAGTATGTGCCAAACATGCGGAATTTTGTGAAGTTTCGGTAAATATTTCTTTAAAATTTGTAAATCGCCATGCAGCCATCTTGCTCTTTGTTTAAAAAATGAAGACCATTTGCAAGGTTTTTCATCATAAACTTTCACGTCCGGAGCATACCCTATTTTATACCTTTTCTCAAGCAGTTTCAAGCTTAAATCATAATCTTCAACAAGCATCTTTTCATCCCAAAAACCAACATCTTTCAAAGCGGAATACTTTACAGCTTGACCAGTGCCGCCAAGCAAAGCGAAAAGACCAAGCCCACTGGCTGACCGCTCCACAGAATCGGAGAATGCAACCCATTCAAGATCGTTTAACACTGTTAGAATGTTTGTTTTACTGTTAGAGGCTTCGATGCGTGTTTGAAATGCGTCATATTTTGGAAGTATGGCACAAGTTTCTCTAAGAAGTCGCTGTCAATTCTCGCGTCAGCGTCAAAGACAATCACGATCTCTCCCTTCACATGCTTTACTCCATAATTTAAAGCCACAGGCTTACCGTAACCACCATTAAACTCGAACACCTTTATCCTTTCATCTTTAACAGAGGTTGCAACCTCATACGTTTTGTCAGTGCAGTTGTGGGCAATCACTATTGCTTCCCAGTCACGATATTTTTGCTTTTTCAAATCTTCTAAGAGATTTTTTATTACCTTCTCTTCGTTTCTGGCAGCAATAAGCACTGAAACCATAGGCGCATGAGGGTTGAACGGTTTAAACTTTTCCGGCTTCTTAAAAGAGAACACGAATCCCGCAACTAAATAGAAAATCCAACCTAAGCTTATATACATGCTCACGTAGGAAATGAAATAACTTAAAAGAGTTAAATCCAAGGTGGCAAACGACAAAACAAGAGTAACTGGCTTAATATTTCCGAATGTCAAATAAAAGAAGAATAAGCTTGATAAAAGCCAGAATAGTCCAAACAGAAAGTCCTTTCTAGTTAAAATCCCCAGTTTAACAGCTATTCTGTCGATAAACGAATTAACCAACACTTTTTTGGTTTGCACCATTACTCCTTCAACCGCCTTTGGAGTCATCTGCTTCTATTAAATAAAATTTCTTGCAAAAACAGAATACCACTGTAAAGCATCAAAAACCTCGCATCCACCCTTTACAATTTATTTTGCATTTCCTCCCTCCGAGCATTTGCTATCCTCGTAAACGTTAAACAGTCAAAGATTTAATACTAAGTTTTAGAACAGCCACTTTTTAAGGATAGACAACTCAAGCGTTGAACCTTGTCAAACATTGTTTTGCCTGTTAAAAGAAATGACGACGTTGCTTTTTCTTCGCTTGTTCAAAAATTGCTGGCAACCCGTAATAATCAATGGATAAAATACTATCCATGAAACAGAATAAAGCCACCCATAATAGTTATGGAAAGCCCAAACATCGCCATTACTCAACCCTATTAGAAAAATCGTCACAATCCTTAAAATGTTAACAAAATACGTTACAGGGAAACCTGCTGCGAAATAGATAACTTTTTGTTTTTTTGACGCAGGAATAGTTTGCAGAAACACAAGTATCGTAAGCGTATAAAGCAGAAGGCTCTCAACGCCGGCACAGGGCCAAGCTATGCCAAAACTTGTTGGCAGGTTAGTGTTTTGGTCGTAAACCCTCATATAGGAAAGTGGCCCATAAGTGGGGTCTACTATTTCAAACAAGCTTGTCTCATATCCCATCATGTTCAAAATTGCAGCTGCCGCGGTAGCTGTTGGCTTAACAAGAGCTTGGAAAGGCGTAAAATTTCCGCCAGGATATGCCCAGTCTACAAGAAATATTACGCCCATTGTACCTAAGAAAAAAGCTGGAGTTTGAAGACCAAGCAGTTTTCCCGTTTTATAAGCTAACAAAACAATCAAGACAAAAAGTACCGCAAGAATAATGTACTCTAGAGAAAGCGCCAAATATATTTGTCTAGCTAAAGAACTGTTCGGGTAGGTTGAGATTAAAAAATATCTGCTCTACCCCTAAATATTTTGCAAGGGCAATATACACCAAAAGATAAATTGTTGGAAGCAGGAAAAGTGAAAAAATTAAAAAGGTTACTACAAGTTTCGATCTGTTTATTTTTCTTGTTTGAATTTTTTCCCAGTATAATATCACTTCGAGGAAAGCTAGCCATAAAAAGAAAATGTAAACTGCTCTACCCGGATACATTAATGAGAAAGACGGGGGATCTATATAGTAGAGAAGCAGTACTGGGGGATGAAAGAGAGAACAGGTAACAACTTCATTATCACTGCAGCAATTCTTGTTGTTTTTACGAGCATGGCAAGCTTCAGCTCTTAAAAAGTTGAATTTCCATGTTTGTTAATAACATTTATCCCTTATTAGGTATCTTTTATTAACGGTGCCCAATTGGCGAGCAAATTTGTTTACAAGATGTTCCAAGAGTATTATAATAGAGATTTCCGTTTAGAAAATCCTCCGGAGCAGATTGGTTCACGTGAGTTTGGCTTTGTCCTTTTCTCCGAGGGGGTTGTTCGCCACAAAAAGTTTAACACAAAAGATGAGCTTACCGCTTTTTTACAGAAGTTCATCCCTCTTGACGCTTATTACTCGTGTGCTTACTATGAGAACCCCGAAGCCGACATGGAAAAAAAAGGTTGGTTAGGCGCAGATCTGATTTTCGATATAGACGCAGATCACATTCCCACGATGTGCGAACAACTGCATGAGGAGTGGATTTGCAGTAACTGTAAATTCAGCGGAAAAGGCCGGGTTCCCAAGAATTGCCCCCTTTGCAGTGGAGAAAAATTTGAGGTAAAAACATGGCCATGTGAGACTTGTTTGGCTTCCGCAAAGCATGAGACCGTCAAGCTTCTTGAAATGTTAATGCGTGACTTCGGGTTCTCTAAAGATGACATACACGTTTTCTTTTCAGGGCATCGAGGCTATCACATCCACGTTGAATGCGAAGACGTCAAAGAACTTGACTCTATAGCGCGCAAGGAAATTGTCGACTATGTCTCCAGTTTAGGCTTAGAGATATCTATCCATGCTCCAATTTTAAAAAGCTTAGAAAAGAAACAAAATTTTGGAAGAAACATTAAATTTTTAAGTTCCGGTTGGTCTCAAAGGCTATTCTTAGGGCTGCAGAATTTCTTAAAAAAAGCGAAGGAAGAGGACTTAAGAAACATAGGTTTAAAGAAGGACACGGTCAATATCATAATGAATAATAAGGATTTGATTTTAAGGGGATTGCGTGAGCTTGAGAAATTACCTACTGTTAGAGGCCTCGGTTCCGAAACTTGGAGGAAAATTATGGAGCATGTCGTAATGCTGCAGTCAGCAAAAATTGACACTGTGGTAACAACGGACATTCATAGACTAATTAGGCTGCCTGAAACTTTAAACAGCAAAACAGGACTAAAGAAAGTAGAGTTTCCAATTTCTGATATTGACCGTTTTGACCCTTTCAGGGAAGCCGTAGCTTTTAAAAAAGGTGTTGTAGAGGTAAAAGTTTCAAGCGCTCCGAAATTCAGGCTAGGAGACGAAATATTTGGGCCATACAAGAATGAAAGAGTTGAATTGCCAGCGTCCGCAGCTTTGCTGCTTGTTTGCAGAGATAGGGCGGAGGTTGTTGAATGATGTACCGGGATTTGTTTGAATTTTGGAAAAACGAACGTGACAGTGACAAGCTTGTGAAGCTTCCTCCTGATTTTTACTTGCAAATTGCTGAGTACATAAAGAAGTTGGGGGAAGAGGAGCGCATGCTCGACAAAAAAACGTTAAAAGCAAGTCTTCTGAGGGGAGAAACACGTAATGTTAAACGCATGATTTACGAATTAATGAGGATTAGATATAAGAAATTTGTCCAAATCTGGGCCCAAGGGAAAAAAGTTCCGCCAGAAACCCTAACCCCTCAAGAGGAAAAAATATTTCCCAGCAGTTCGTCATTCGCAGAAGCCTTTCAAAATTTTGCCAGCAACATACTGCGAGGACAATTGCCTAATGTGGGCGTTGAAAGAACGTTTCGAAGAGTTACTGTGCGCTTTTTAAAAGATGTCCCAGCGATAATCGGTGCAGACATGAATGCCTATGGACCTTTTAAAAGCGAAGATGTGGCATCATTACCCGTTGAGAACGCCAAAGTTTTGATTAAACAAGGATTAGCTGAGAAAATTGAAGCTTAAGCAGTGTATGAAAAAAGTATAAGAGTAAGCGTGTTTTCTTTTATGCAAAGTTGGTCGTGACGCAAATGAACGTTCCAAAGGAAATTAGGACATACTGCCCTAGATGCAAGACACATCAAGTTCATACCGTTTCCCTTTACAAAGCTGGAAAGCGAAGAGCCTTAGCTAAGGGAGAACGACACCATGAACAAGAAAAGAAGGGTTACGGAGGACAAAAATATCCCCTTCAACGGAAGTTTGCCAAGACCACCAAGAAGCAAACTTTAAAGTTGAAGTGTAAAGTTTGTGGTTACACTAGGCATAAAGAGGGCATTCGCCTAAGAAAGTTGGTTATTGCTTAAAATAGATGGAGGCGTTGTGTGTGGCAGAGTGGGAAAAACTCATTCCGAGACCGCGAAGCAACTTTCTAAGGGTTAAGTGTTTAAAATGTGGCAATGAACAGATACTCTTTAGCCACGCGGTAAACAAAGTTAATTGTAACGTTTGCGGGGCAGAACTGGCAGAACCTTCTGGCGGGAAGGCAATAATTAAAGGTGAAACAGTCGCGGCCTTCGAGTGAGAGATGAAAAAGACATGGCCTTAAAAAAACCGGAGTGGCCTGAAATTGGAGATTTGGTTATAGGCACCGTTGAAACTGTTACCGATTACGGTGCTTATGTAAGGCTTGACGAGTATGATAAAAGGGGTCTTCTACATATTTCTGAAGTGTCTTCTTCTTGGATTAGAAATATCCGAGATTTCGTTCGTGAAGGACAAAAGGTTGTTTTAAAAGTTTTACGTGTGGACGCGGAAAAAGGACACATAGACCTGTCGCTTAGAAGGGTTACTAAGAGGGAAAAAATAGAGAAAATGCTCTCTTGGAAGAGGGAGCGAAAGGCTGAAGCGCTTCTTCGGAGTGTCGCTGAAAAAGTTGGTTTATCTGTTGAAGAGGTTTACGAAAAGGCTGGAGCACTTATTGAAAAGGAATACGGATTGTATGAAGGCTTTGAAAAAGTTTCAAAAGAGGGCCCAGAGGTTTTAACCAAGGTAGGTGTGCCTGAAGAGCTTGCTAAAGTTTTCGCTGAAGTCGCAAGAGAGCGAATCCGACTGCCAACAGTTAAAATCAAGGGAATAGTGGAGCTTCGCTGCCTAAAACCTGACGGAGTAAAAGTCATAAAAGAAGCTTTCTTAAACGCTAAAAAATCTGAAAAAACAAGAGATTCAAAAATTCGATTTTATGTTGTGGCGGCACCGAAATACGGTATTGAGGTTTCAGCGGATAACTATAAACATGCAGAGGCAATCTTGCAAAAGGTTGCAGAAAACGTTATATCAAACGTTGTTAAGGCTGGCGGTCAAGGGGCATTCAGAAGGGAGAAGTAGTGGCTTGGCTTCTAAGAAAATGTGTGAAATGTGGGAAATACACCTTGAAAAAGGATAAGTGCCCCTATTGCAGTGGAAACGTCCATGTACCGCACCCTCCAAAGTTTTCGCCAGACGATAAATACTTAAGTTATAGAATGGCTTTGAAAAGGAGCCCTTAACAATGAAGGAGACTTTCATTAAGGAACTTACAAAAGTTGAGTTAAAAAACCCCATTATGGTTGAGGGACTGCCGGGACTTGGGCTTGTTGGAAAAATTGCTATACGCTATTTAGTAAAACAGTTAAAATGCCAAAAGTTTGCTTATCTCTATTCGCCTCACTTCCCATATTTTGTTCTTGTTAACAAGAAAGGAAACGTTAGACTTTTACGAGGCACTTTTTATTTTTGGAAAAATGAAAAAGGACAAAACGACCTAATACTTTTTACAGGAGACAGTCAAGCGCAAACTATTGAAGGGCAATATGAAATTTCCAACCGCATATTGGATATGGCTGAGCAGTATAACGTGAAGCTAGTTATAACTCTAGGCGGTTACAGAATGGAAACAAAAGACAAGCCTAAAGTTATAGCTGCAGCCACAAGCCAAAACCTTCTAGAACGCGCTTTAAAAGCCAATGCGATAGTAAGCCCTATGGGAAGCCCAATCGTCGGCACCGCCGGTTTGATTCTCGGTTTGGCGCCTTTCCGAAAAATTGAAGCCCTCAGCTTACTTGGCGAAACACGGGGATATCTTCCCGATCCTAAAGCGGCTAAAAGCGTTTTAGAAGTACTGCTGAAGATTTTGAACGTCGAGGTTGATTTGTCAGATTTGGACGGGGAAATTGCTAAAGCGGAAAGCATGGTTGCCCGTTTACAGAAAATTGAGGAAAAGAGGGCTTCACAAGCAGAGGAAATGCGGAAAAGCGAAGATAAAAAGATAACCTACATTTCCTAAATCAAAATATCAAAGAGCTTCCTCTTTAATTATTTTTGCAATTTTTTCAGCGGCATCACCCATACCGTAAGGAGAGTTTATAGGCAAATTTTTTGGTTTTTCTAAAGCTTCTTCAACAGCCTTCAATATACATTGTTTTTCAGTGCCAACCACTTTTGCGAATCCAGTTTCAACAGCCTCCGGCCTTTCCGTTGATAAACGTAACACTAACACAAATTTCCTTATTTGAGGTGCTGTGGCTTCTTCTTGTATACCCCCAGGGTCTGTCAGTATTATTCTGCACTTTTTCATGAGCACTAAAAAGTCCAGATAGCCCACTGGCGGCATAATTTGTATGTTCTTTGACTTTCTACTTTGACTTTCTAATTTTAGAATGCAACCTATTTTGTTTCAGTCTCTTTTTTGTGCTGGGGTGCATGGGATAAACAACTGGTATGGGAGCTTCTGCTAAGGCTTCCATAAAATTTTTGAGAACCTCGGGGTTGTCCACATTTTCTGCTCTGTGTGTGGTTGCAAGGGCAAACTCTTTAAACATAATTCTTTCAAGTATTCTGGATTTCTTTTCAGCTATTGGTAGATGTTGGGCTACAGCGTCTATAACGGTATTTCCTGTAACGTAGATTTTACCCCATACAGATTCTCTCTTCAAGTTGTTTTCAGCTACTTTTGTAGGTGCAAATAGGTAAGTGGATACATGATCTGTTAACCGTCTGTTGTGTTCTTCGGGCATGCGCAAATCAAAACTTCTTAACCCCGCCTCCACGTGCCCTACATGTATTCCCAGCTTAACCGCTGCCAAAGCTGTTGCCAAAACCCCGTTAGTGTCTCCTTCAACCAGAACAAGCTTCGGCAAGGTCTTCTTTAACAAGCGTTCAATGTAAGTGATTATCCGCGCGGTTTGCGCTCCCTGCGAAGATGCTTTAACCTTGTAACTGTAATCGGGTTCTGGAAGTTCGAGTTCTTCAATGAACTGCTGAGACATGTTATAATCGTAGTGTTGTCCGCAATGAACAAATACTGATGGGATCTTGTTCTTCCGCAGCGCCCTTATCAGCAGCGCCATTTTAACGATTTCAGGTCGAGTGCCAACAACAACCATTGCTTTTTCCATAATCTTCACATTGCAACTTAATATTTTGAAGCGTTTAAATTTAAACTTGTTAACAAAACTTATTCAAGTTAATTCCGGAAAGCTGGTTAACATCTCTTTTAGAAGTTGCTTTAACCAAGAAATATTTGCGCTTGCGAGAAAAAGATGAAACCAAACATGAGAGCCTCCTCAGCTTTCATCAAACGCCACAATATGTGTCGTGAAATTTAATTTTTGATATTTTAATTCAATTATGAATTTATGTTATTAGTTAGAATAAAAATTGCTAGGTTGCTTATACTCTGCGACGTACAAATGGTATTAAAATTCTCTTGCATTAAAAAGGTTCAATGATTAATGTTGGTGGACCTTACATGCGGACACACTTTCGGGGGGTTAAAAAAGGATTAAGCACAGTCGTGACAACTTTGATAATTCTAGTGGTTTCAGTGCTTCTTGCATCGGTTGTTACGTTTTATGCTGTAAACGTTGCTACAACTAGGGTTCAAGAAGAATCATTGCTTCTAACTAAGCAACATATCTGGTATAACGCTACTGGAGACTGGTCTGTAGCAGCGCTGGCTATCTTAAATACTGGCGGGCGGGATGTAGTGATTGACAAGATTTCAGTCAAGGGGCAAGAATCTCAATGGACCGATGTCTATTATTGGAAGACAAAAGACGTAACAATAATGGCTGACTTAAACGTAACCAACGTCCCTGCTGCCGATATGACAGGGCGATGGAGAGAAGTGTTCAAATACCTTGGAGAGGGCGAGGATTTCACCCAAGGCTC
>WUQU01000563.1 GCA_009889605.1 Candidatus Bathyarchaeota archaeon
CCCCTTTCGCTGAAAAGGGTTAAGGTGGCCAAAACAACCCTCGAAAGCATTGTGATAAGCGTTCCAAAGCTAAAGCTTCACAGAATGGCCACAGTCACGCTTGGCCTGAAAACATGATGGGCACACTAGCAGTGAAAGGGAAAATGCACAACGGGCATTTAAACGAAAATATAGCGGATTTAGAAGAACTTTTGTTTCGAAAGTTCTTTTTACACTTTTAATTTTGAAATGTTTTCGGGCATGGCTATCCTCTGGAAAGAACGATCATGGTGTTTGTGTTCAAAACTCCTTCAATCTTGCGGATCTTTTCGACGCACTCGTTAACTTGGGCGATGTCTGCGGCGGATATCATAACGGCTATGTCGTATTCTCCTGTAACTTCGTATACTTCCTTGATGTTTGGTGTTTCCCTAAGTATGGCGGAGATTTTTGATGTGGGAACTGAGGGGTTTACTGAAATTAGGGATAAGGCTTTAGCGCCCTCGGAAAGCCCGGTTTCAATGGTGAATTTTTTTATAACTCCCGATTCCACAAGTTTTTTAATCCTTATTCTTACGGCGCCTTCTGAAAGCCCAACTTTCTGGCCAATATCCTTGTAGGCTGCGCGTCCATCTTGCCTAAGAATCTGGATAATTCTCCTGTCTATTTCATCCATCACTGTTTCTCCTAAACTTTTTACGTTTTCAGCAATTTTATTACTAAATCAGTAAAATAAGCTTTACTGTTTCCGAAAACTTTATAAAAAATGCCGTATACTCAATGCTGTATAGCCATAAAGGAAAGGCGGCATAAAATGTTCAAAGGATGTTACACGGCGCTAATAACCCCCATGCTGGGCAATCAGGAAATAGACTTTGAAGGACTTGAAACCCTAATAGAATTTCAAATCTCCCAAGGCGTAAGCGGAATCCTCGCCGTTGGAACAACAGGCGAAAGCGCAACCTTAGATTCTGAAGAACAAATGGCAGTCACAAAGAAGGTTTACACACGATGCAACGAACGCGTAACAGTAATAGCTGGAACAGGCTGCAACTCAACCCGCAAAGCCATAGAAAACACAAAAAAAGCCTACAGCATAGGCGTCAGAGCAGCACTTCTGGTGGACCCATACTATAACGGCCCAAGCTCCCTTGAGATAAGACGTGAATATATAGCGCCCATAGCAGAAAAATTTCCAGAAATCCAAATAATTCCCTACGTGATTCCGGGCAGAACCGGAACACAGCTTTTACCCCAAGACATAGCCATACTACACCGCCAATATGCCAACGTTCAAGCGGTAAAAGAGTCCACAGGCGACTTTGAAAACATGAAACTGATAAGGCAGTTGTGCGGACAACAATTCTGCATCCTTTCAGGCGACGATGACAAAACCTACAAAATGATGACGGATGCGGAGATAAAAGCTTCAGGCGTAATCTCAGTAATCTCCAACATAGCGCCAGCAGCCGTACAAAAAATGACAAGTCTCGTCCTTGAGGGAAAAACCAGCGAAGCCAAAAACCTCTGCGAGAAACTTAACCCCTTGTTCCAAATAGTAACCGTAAAAACAGCCGAGGAAACGCCTTTCGGAAACGTCATTGTCAAGGCTAGAAACCCCTTGCCATGCAAAACTTTGATGAATGTTTTGGGAATGCCATCTGGACCTTTGAGGCCGCCTCTTGGAAAAATGACACGGAAAGGATTCGAAACTGTTCTTAACGCTGCAAGGGAAGTTTATGAAAAAAGCCCAGAAATCCTCAAGCCCGTTGAGGACTTCTTTGATGTAGACCTTTCAGAGAGGCTTTATAAGGAAAAGTTCTGGAAGGGATTAACCTATGATTAAGCTTTGCATAGCCGGCGCCACTGGCAGAATGGGAAGCACCCTAGTTCGCGAAGCATTAGAAAAAGGCTTCCAAATAGTGGGGGCCATAGCAGCCCCAGGCGAACCAAGCCTTGGAAAAACCCTCCGCGAACTGGGAATAGGCAATTTAGACTTGACAGTTGTAGACCCTACAGAAATAGAAAAGGCTGTTAGAAACGCGGATGTTTATGTCAGTTTTACCTCGCCGAAAGCAGAATTAACAAACCTTCCCGTCGTCGCCAACGCTGGAAAACGCATAGTCATGGGAACAACCGGGTTTACAGACGAAGAGTTGAATAGGCTTAAAGAGATCGTTTCAAAACGGGTACCCGCAGTTTTTTCATCTAACTTTTCACTGGGCATTAACTTCATGCTTAAAATGTTGAAGACACTTAAAATGTTGCCAAAAGAATATGACGTAAGCATTGTAGAGGCGCATCACGTTGGGAAGAAGGACGCCCCGAGCGGCACAGCGCTTTCAATGGCAAGGCTGCTCTCAGAAGTAAGGGGCTACGGCAAAACGGTGCACGGGAGAGAAGGAATAAGCCCCAGAAAACCCGAAGAAATAGAGGTTCTCGCGGTTAGGGGAGGAGGAATACCTGGAATCCACAGAGTCATAGCTGCTGGGCCCTATGACATGATAACAATTGAGCACACAGCATTCTCAAGAAGCGTATTCGCCCAAGGAGCTCTTTACGCGGCTGAATGGGTAATGAAGCAGACAAAACCCGGGGTATATTCAATGGAAGACGTTTTGGAGGTGTAATAAGAATGAACAACGTTTCTAAAAGGGTTGTTGTAAAGTTCGGAGGCGGAGAACTCGCTTCTGGAAAAGCGTACAAAGAAGCAGCAAAAATGGTTAAAGAGTCTGGCTACCGAGAAATAGTCATCGTTGTTTCCGCCATGAAAGGAGCCACAGACAGCCTAATAAAATCTATAGCTGAAGTGGGAACAGTGGAAGACTCGGACTACGCGGACATAGTGGCCATGGGCGAAAGAACAAGCGCAAGAATCTTCTGTTCAGCCCTAAAAGCAGCCGGCGTAAACGCAACCTACTTTGATCCACAGCAGGAACGATGGCCCATAGTAACCGACTCCAACTTCAAGGATGCAACTCCAGACATGAACGAAACCCGGCGAAGGACTAGAAAATATTTAGAGCCCCTTTTGGGCAACACTATGCCAGTGGTTTGCGGTTTCATAGGCAAGGACAAAAACGGGCGCATCACAACCCTTGGCAGAGGAGGCAGCGACATAACAGCAACCCTTCTAGGCAACTGCCTCAAAGCTGACGAAGTTATCCTCGTCAAAAACACAAGCGGGGTTTTATCTGCTGACCCGAAGTTTGTTCCAAACGCAAAGCCTTTAGAAAGGATAACCATTGAAGAAATGTTTTCCCTAGCCCAAGGAGGCGCAAAAATAATCCATCCAGAAGCCCTAAAGTATAAGCTTCCAGAACAGCGGATGCGGGTTGTCGGTTTTCCGGGAAGCCTATCCTCAAACGGAACAGAAATTGTCGGAGTTTTTAAGGCTAACCCGGTAGAAGTGAGGAAACATCATGGACTGGCTGCAATAACCCTTGTAGGCGAGGTTACCCCTTCAAACCTAAGCAGAGTTCTACAGGTTTTTGATGGGAGAAAGATTTTTGGGATGGGCACAAGCAGAAACTCTTTAACAGTTTTTGTGGAAGTTAGAAACCCCGAACGAGTTGTTAACCAGATATGCCGCCTGAACTGTTTTAAGGCTGTTAGCCTAAGGGAAAACGTAGGCGCCATTGAACTTGTAAGCCCAAATTTCGTCGACTCGCCTGGCTGGGTTGCAAAAGTTTCCGGCGCCCTTGCAGAAAAGACGATTAACATTTTGGAGGTTATCACAAACAAAGCCTCAATCACAGTGTTCGTGGACGAGGGCAAAATGGACGAAGCCCTAACCGCTGTGAAAACAAAGTTAAACGAGGCCGCTGAGCATGCCGAACTCCATGATTAAGAAACCTCTAGAAAACGTTAACGGCGTACTCTACATAGCCGGTGTTTCAGCTTTAAAATTGGCAGAGGAATACGGCACCCCGCTCTATGTGATAAGCGAGAATAAAATAAGAGAAAACTATAGGCGTTTAGCCACCGCGTTCACCAGAAACTATGACAAAGTGAGGATTCTATATTCGGCAAAAGCCAACACAAACCTTTCCGTGCTGAAGATTCTTAAAAGCGAAGGAGCAGGGATAGACACTGTAAGCGCCGGCGAAGTTTTTCTGGCGCTTGAAGCAGGTTTCAAGCCGAACCAAATTTTATACACGGGAACAAGCGTAAGCGACGAAGAACTGGACTACATTTTAGAGAAAGGCGTCGTAATCAATGTGGATTCGCTTTCGCAGTTCAGGAAAATGCTGAAAAAGACTGTGCCGCAGACGCTGTCGGTTAGGATAAACACGGAGTTCGGTGCGGGGCACCACGAATACACGGTTACGGCAAGCAAAACCTCAAAGTTTGGAGTTGACGGGAAAACAGCCATGGAAATATACCGCATGGCGAAAAATGCCGGCGTGGAAAAATTTGGAATTCACATGCACATAGGATCAGGCATAATGCAGGTAGACCCTTTCATAAAAGCGACAGAAAAACTGTTGGAAACCGCCAGCATAATTCACAAGCAACTGGGGATAGCCTTTAACTTCATAGACCTTGGAGGGGGCATAGGCGTGCCCTATAAACCCGAAGAAACGGAGGTTGACATAGAAAACTTTGCAAAAAGGCTTGTAGATTTTTTCAAAGAGAAAATTGAGGAATATGGGCTCGGCCAGCCTGAGTTGTGGCTTGAACCTGGAAGATATCTTGTCGCTGAAGCATGCGTTTTGCTTACAAAAGTTAACATGGTGAAGGAAACGCCGTACAAGAAGTTTGTCGGGGTGGATGCGGGCTTTAACACTTTGATAAGGCCAGCCATGTACGGCTCCTACCATTACATAGTTTTAGCCAACAGGCTTGATGCCCCTTTAGCTGAAAACTACGATGTGGTGGGGCCTTTATGCGAGTCCGGCGACGTGCTTGCAAGAGATAGGCAGTTGCCTAAGATTTCTGAAGGAGACCTTTTGGCAATATTGAACACGGGGGCTTATGGCTATGCGATGAGCAGCCAATACAATTCTAGGCCAAGGGCAGCAGAAGTTCTTGTCAGAGATGGATGCCGTGAGCTCATAAGGGAGCGGGAAACCCTCCAAGACTTGGTTAGGGGGCAAAAGATAGCTTCATGGTTAAAGGGTTAAAGTTTTGGAAGATGCATGGGCTTGGAAACGACTACATAGTCATAGACAACACAGACAACAAGATACGAAGCCATAATCTAGGGGAGCTTGCAAAAATTTTGTGCCAAAGACGGTTCTCGGTTGGAGCGGATGGGCTCCTTCTCGCTTGCAATTCTAATGTTGCAGAGGTTAAGATGCGAATATTTAACCCAGACGGTTCAGAAGCAGAGATGTGCGGCAACGGAATACGCTGTCTAGCTAAGTTCTGCTATGAAAACGGCATAGCAAAAAAGGAGACATTTGCCGTTGAAACTTTGGCGGGAATAAAACATGTGCGGCTTTCAACTGTTAAAGGCGAAGTGGAAAGCGTGAAAGTGGACATGGGAGAACCCCTCTTCGACAGAAAGGCGATACCTATGCTCGGCGAGGGCGAATGCATAAACGAAGAATTAAAAGTGAACGACGAAATCTTCAAGGTGACATGTTTATCGGTGGGTAACCCCCACTGCGTAATCTTCGTTGACGATTTAGCTTCGGTTCCACTGGAAAAGGTAGGCCCAAAAATAGAGCACCACGAAAAATTTCCTAAAAGGGTAAACGTCGAGTTTGTTCAAGTTTTAAGTCCAAAAGAGATCAAAGTCCGTGTCTGGGAAAGAGGTGTAGGCGAAACCACCGCCTGCGGAACAGGCGCATGCGCAAGCGTAGCCGCAGGTCATATCCTCGGGAAAACCGAAAAGAAAGTTAAAGTGAACCTTTTAGGAGGAAGCCTAAAAGTTTATTATGACGAAAGACTTTTCATGGAAGGCCCAGCTGTAAAAGTATTCGCTGGAGAACTGTTTTAGACTGGAAAGGAGGAACGACAAAGTGAAGTTCGAGTTTTCAAACAAGGTTAAACGGTTGCCGCCATACATTTTCTTTGAAATAGAGAAAATTCTAGAAGAGAAAAGACGCGCAGGAAAAAACATAATATCGCTGAGCATAGGCGACCCGGACTTGCCCACACCTCAATTCATATTAGACGCCTTAAAAGAGGAAAGCGCCAAGCCAGAAAACCACGGCTACTCAAACAGCAGAGGAGAACGCGAATTTAGAGAGGCAGCAGCCGCTTGGATGGAAGAACGTTTCGGCGTAACCGTCAACCCTGAAACTGAAGTAACCGCACTAATAGGTTCCAAAGAAGGGATAGCCCATCTTTCAAGGGCGTTCCTAAACCCCGGAGACAAAGTGCTGGTTCCAGACCCAGGGTATCCGGCTTACCTAAACGGCGGCGTTATTCTTAACGAGGCCACGCCGGTCGTTATGCCCTTAACCAAGGAAAACGCGTTCTTGCCAGAAATCGACTTCATTGCTTCTTCAAAAGCTAAAATAATGTTTCTCAATTACCCTAACAATCCCACAGGCGCCATCATAGACAAACGCTTTTTAAAAGAAGTTGTTGAGGTTGCGGCAGACAACAATATTATTGTATGTTATGACAACGCTTACTCGGAGATCACCTATGGCGGGTATAAGGCTCCAAGCATTTTAGAAGTCGAAGGCGGAATGGACGTGGCAGTGGAGCTTCACTCTTTTTCTAAAACCTTCAGCATGGCAGGCGACAGGGTGGGCTTTGCGGTAGGCAACAAAAGCCTCATAGAAGGCATTGTGAAGGTCAAATCTCAAGTGGATTCAGGCTTGCCGAAGTACATACAAAACACTGCGATAAGGGCGCTGAAAAGCTACGCAAATGGGGAACCACCAAAAGAGGTCAAAGCAAACATCGCCACCTACTGGGAGAGAGTCAAATTTTTGGCGGAAAAATTAAGGACAATAGGCTTAGAATGCGCAGTTCCAAAGGGAACATACTATGTTTGGGCGCGCTGCGGAGGAGACTCTATGCAGGTTGCGAAAAAGCTTTTGGATGTTGGTGTGGCAGTGACGCCTGGCATTGGGTTTGGCGAGCATGGTGAAGGCTTTCTGAGGTTTTCAGCCACAAGACCCATAGAAGACATAAAAGAAGCTTGCGAGAGGCTGGCGAAAATAAAGAACACTTGTTCATAACCTTTTTAGCTTACATTTTTTAGTTGAACATAAAAGGCAACGCAGCCTTCAAAAGTCAGAAACCCTTTTATATAAGGAACGTGAACCTAATTAGACAGCGTGCCAATGATGAACAGAAACCGTTTAAAGCTTCCAACAATGCGTTTTCTATCGATGCGCTACTTCTTTAAATATTATTATTAGGCGAAGCTAAAGCGGTTTAAAATTTCCTTTTTAGCTTTTTGGCGTTTTTGGGGGTTTAGGGTTTATGACGCAGTTGGATGTCAAGCCCAAAAAAATCGTAGTCAAATACGGTGGAGCTAGCCTAGCGGATAGCGAACGCATACAGATGGCCGCTAAAGCTGTGGCTAAAGAGGCGGTGAAAGGCACACGCATCGCAGTGGTTGTCTCAGCCATGGGAAAAGCAACAGACCACCTTCTAAACACGGTTAAAAATGCTTCAGGCGGAAAAATCGGCAAAAAAGAACTTGACGAAGTCTTAGCCATGGGTGAAAGAACCAGTGTAAGAATTTTTGCCATAGCGTTAAAAGCAAACGGTGTAGAAACCCGCTACTTTGACCCCTCAGACCAGGACTGGCCCATAATAACAGACGACACTTTCTCAAACGCCAACCCCATTCTGGAACAATGCCACGAACGAGTAAGACAGCATGTGCTTCCCCTGTTTGAAAAGGGCATAGTGCCCGTAATCGCCGGCTTCGTCGGAAGAACCGTTGACGGAAAAATAACAACCCTTGGAAGAGGGGGAAGCGACACAACCGCTTTTATTCTAGCAAAAGCCTTGGCGGCAGACGAAGTTATTCTAGTCACAGACGCTGACGGCATCATGACCGCAGACCCAAAAATAATAAGGAATCCTCAAAAGATTAACAAAATTGACGTCGCCACCCTTGTGGGACTTGCAGACTCCGGCACAAAATTCATCCACAGAAAAGCCTTAAAGTACAAGGATCCAGCCATAAACGTCAGAGTGATCGCCTACACGCATGGCGACTTGAACCACGACGGCACCGTAATCACTGGAGGGCTTTCCACGGAGTTAGACGCTCAAATAGTAAGCGAGTCTCCGGCAACTTCCATAACAGTTGTCGGTCAAGGAATCGCCAAACCCGACATCGTGAAAGAGCTCATTAAAGAGGCCCAAGCAGGTTCGACGCTGCTGGGCTTAACCCTAAACCATCACTCGCTTGTATTGTTTGTTTCAGATGAAAAAGAGCCGGAGGCCCTTCTCAACAGAGTCCACGAAATAGTCTTAAGGCATAAAGAAGCCGAAGCAATGTCCGTAAGGCGAAACCTCGCTTTTATCCGCATAAGCGGAGTCGGCCTAGAAGAAACCCCTGGGCTAATAGGAAGAATATCGGAGCCTTTAAGGCTTAATGACGTGAACATTTTCGGCATATTAACCAGCACTTCTCACATACTGGTTTTTGTAAACTGGGAAGAAAAAGAGAAGGCTCTAAACTTAATTAGAAGTTCGCTAGGATTAAAAGGAAGGTGATGTAAAATGTTGAAAGCAGCAGTTTTAGGCGCAACAGGAATGGTTGGCCAAATTTTCATCCGCTTGTTAAACGGCCACCCATGGTTCGAAGTGACAGCTGTCGCAGCGTCTGAAAGAAGCAGCGGACTAAAATATTCAGAGGCGGCAAACTGGAAGCTATCCACGCCTATACCGGAAAATGTCGCAGACCTAGAAGTCTTAGACGTAACCCCGAAAGCCGTAAAAAACGTGGACCTAGTGTTTTCAGCACTGCCCGCTGACGTTGCTGGTAAGGTTGAAGAAGACTTCGCCAAGGCAGGATACGTGGTTCTCAGCAACGCCTCAGCCCACAGGATGGAGCCAGACGTACCCCTGCTAAACCCCGAAGTTAACGGCGACCACATTTCACTGATCGAGGAACAACGCAGAAAGCGAAAATGGGATGGGGCCATAGTTACAAACCCCAACTGCAGCACCGCAATTTTAACCCTCGCCTTAAAACCACTCTACGACGGATTTGGCATAAACCGAGTAATAGTCTCAACCATGCAGGCGCTCTCAGGAGCCGGATACCCAGGAGTAGCTTCCCTTGACATAGTGGACAACGTTATTCCATTCATAAGAAACGAAGAGGAAAAAATGCAAAGCGAAAGCTTGAAAATTTTGGGAACCCCGTCAAAACCAGCCGACTTTAAGGTTTCCGCCAGCTGCCACAGAGTAGCAACCCTGGACGGCCATATAGAAGCCGTTTTCACCGAACTAAAACACGAGGCAGACCCAGAATCCGTAGCAAAGGCCATGAGCAGCTTTGTAGGCGAACCCCAAAAACTCAAGTTGCCCACCGCACCAGCAAAACCCATAGTGGTTAAAAAAGAGGAGGACAGACCCCAGGTAAGATTGGACAGAATGGAAGGAAACGGCATGAGCGCAGTGGTTGGCAGAATCCGAAAAGACCCAGCCCTCGGCGGAGTAAAATTCATTGTTTTAGGCCACAACACCATCCGAGGAGCCGCCGGCTGCAGCATTTTAAACGCAGAATACTTGAAAGCCAAAAAATACCTATAAAATGGCGGAAAACGTATGAAAGAGCTTTGGATCAAAATAGATAAAACAGTCCCAAAAAACGCTAGAGAAGGCTTGCTTGAGATAGCGGCAAATGCTTGCGACGCGGTATACGTGGAAGAAAACATTTTGGATGACGCTAAAAAGACAGGAGTCAAGACTGCGTCAACTTCAGGAGACTGCACAATCCAAGTTCTCGAATTTTTTGACCCTGCAAAAATTGAAGAAATTAAAAAAGCGGGAAAAGCCGTTGCCGTAAAAGTGACTGTGAAGGGAAAAGAGGATGAAGAGAAAGCGGTTAAAGCCGCAGGCTTTTCCCCAGACTACATAATAGTGGAATGTCTCAACTGGAAGATTATACCTTTAGAAAACCTAATCGCCAAAGCTCGTGGAAAAAGCAAGTTGTTGGCGGAGGTTTCATCCGCTGAAGATGCAAAAACAGCTCTTGAAACCCTGGAACTTGGGGTAGACGGGGTTGTCTTAAAAACTTCTGACCCAAATGAACTGGTGAAGGTGGCGTTTATGGTTAAGAAACAAATTCCAAAAATTAAGCTTACACCAGTTAAAGTTGTGGATGTTAAACGTATCGGAACGGGAGCCAGAGTCTGCATAGACACTTGTGACTTGATGAAGAAGGGTGAGGGAATCCTTGTTGGATGCCAATCCGCATGCTTGTTCCTCGTCGAAGCAGAGGTTCATGAAAATCCGTTTGTGCAGCCTCGCCCCTTTAGGGTTAACGCTGGACCCGTATCCCTATACGCGTTGTGCTCGCTGGACAAGACAAGGTACTTGTCAGAGTTGAAAGCTGGAGAGGAAATCCTCATAGTTGGCAGAAATGGGAACACTAGGCTGACGAATATTGGAAGAGTGAAAATTGAGTGGAGACCATTAATTCTTGTTGAAGCAGAAGCAGAGGGCAAACGGTTCAAAACAATAGTTCAAAACGCTGAAACCATTAGACTTGTGACCGAGAAAGGCTCCATACCCGTCACAGAGTTAAAAGCTGGAGACGAAGTTTTGGCACACATCTCTGAGGGGGGAAGACACTTTGGAACATTGGTTAAGGAAGAGACGGTGGTAGAGCTTTGACCATTCGAATTTGTGTCTCCATTCTCCCCTCAAACATTGATGAGGCACTAAGCCTTATTGGCAAAGCGGAAAAACATAAACCAGATTTTATTGAAGTTCGACTTGACTGCATAAAAGAGCAGGAAAGAATGGCAGACATTATAAGCTGCACTAAAATTCCTCTTATAGCAACAAACCGAACGCAAGAGTGCCAAGGAAAGTTTTCGGGAAGCGAAGCGGAACGCAGACAAATACTATTGAAGGCTGCTCGAAGCGGCTTCGAATACGTGGACATTGAACTGCACGCTTCTAAATTAAGAGAGTTTGTTGGCAGCCTTCGCCAATTGAACGTTAAACCCATAATCTCCTTCCACGATTTCAACCAAACTCCAAGCCAACAGAAAATGAAGGAAGTTCTGGAACGCGAATTGGCAGAAGGCGCAGAAATATGCAAAATAGTAACCACCGCCAAAAAAGTAGGCGACAACTTAACCGTACTGAAATTTTTGCACAAGGCCAGCGAAAAAGCAAAAGTGGTTTGCTTCGCCATGGGCCCCTTTGGAAAACCTTCAAGGCTTTTGTCGCCGCTTTTCGGAGGATTCTTCACCATCGCCTCACTAGCACACGGTGGAGAAACCGCGCCAGGCCAGATGACAATTCAAGAGTTGAGAACCGCCTACCAAGCTTTAGGAGCCCAGTAGGATGGAGCTTTCGGGAAAAACGCGTGTATGCTGTGTTATAGGCGACCCAATAGAGCACACGTTAAGCCCATTAATCCATAACGCGGCCTTCAAACATTTGAAACTTGATTTCGTTTACGTAGCCTTTAGAGTTAGAAGGGAAGAACTGGAAAACGCTGTAAAAGGTATGCGCAGCTTAGGCGTTCACGGTTTTAACGTCACAATGCCTCATAAAAATGCCATAACCAAATATCTAGACGAGCTGGATTCAACAGCGAAGTTCATAGGATCCGTAAACACCGTGCTTAACGAGGATGGAAAGCTTTTTGGGTTTAACACAGACGGCGTCGGCGCCCTAAAAGCCCTCAAAGAAAACCACGTGCGCCTAAATGGAGAAAAACTTCTTCTTTTAGGGGCTGGAGGGGCAGCGCAAGCCATAGCGTTTCAGCTTGCATCCGAAGTGAAGGAACTCACAATTCTTAACAGGGATGGGGAAAAGGCTAAACATTTAGCTAATGTCCTAAGGGAAAAGTTTGGCAAAAAAGTTGTTGGAAAAACGCTTTCAGCCCCATCAGTAAAAGAGGAGTTGAAGGATGCGGGTATACTGGTTAACGCTACTTCTGTGGGCATGCACCCAAACACGGAGCAGATTTTAGTTAACCGCGAATGGTTAAGGCCAGACATGGCGGTGATGGATATTGTTTACAACCCAGTGGAAACCAAGCTCATAAAGGATGCAAAGGCAGTGGGCGCCAAAGTGGTGTATGGCACTGAAATGCTTGTTTTTCAAGGAGCCGCTTCCTTCGAAATCTGGTGTAAACGCCCAGCCCCCGTAGAAGTTATGAGGAAAATTATTCTAAAAAGCGTTCACGGAGGAGCCGCGCCGGTTGAAGGGACAATCTAAAGCGATAAGCCACGGAGCCGCCACCATAGTAAACGCCATAGCCACCGGCAAAGGCGCAGCCTTCGGCGTAGACCTATGGACAAAGGCTGAAGTCCAATTGACCAACAACCCAAGCGTAATTGAAGGCGAAATTGTTTCAGACCCAACTGAAAAGCCAGTGTTGATTGAAAAAACCGTGAAAAGGGTGTTAAGGCATTTTGGAGTTGAGGAAAAGTTTGGGGCGAAAGTGAAAACATGGTCCAACATTCCAGTTGCCAGAGGCTTAAAAAGCAGCAGTGCCGCGGCAAACGCCGTAGCCTTAGCCACAGTGGCAGCCTTGAACAAGGAGCTTGAAGACTTGGCCATAGTTAATCTCGGGGTAGACGGCGCCATAGACGCAAAAGTCACCATTACAGGCGCCTTTGACGACGCTTGCGCATCATACTTCGGAGGCATCGTAATAACTGATAACGTCAAAAGGAGGATTGTTAAACGTTTTGAAATTGGCGAAGATCTAACTGTTCTGTTTCATATTCCGCCGGTGAAAGCTTACACGGTAAACGCTGATGTTGCAAGAATGAAAAGCGTGGCGCATCTTGTGAAAACCGCTTATAGAGAAGCGTTAAAGCAGAATTTCTGGGCGGCTTTAACCCTTAACGGGCTGATTTACTCCTCAGCTTTGGGATACAACCCCGCTGTAGCCTTAGAAGCCTTGATGGCTGGAGCGTTGGCGGCTGGACTTTGCGGCAAAGGCCCCGCTGTAACTGCTGTCGTTTCAAATGATAAAGTTGACGCGGTGAAAGACGCGTTAGAGGCTTATGAAGGGGAAATTCTGCAAGCGAAAATAAACCATGAAAAAGCAAAGGTTCTGAGTTGATTAAATGGAAGTCGTGATTAGGCGAACAGAAGCTTTAAGCGGAATTGTCAGCGCGCCACCTTCTAAGGCTTATACGCATAGAATGCTCATTGCCGCGTTGCTCTCACAGGGATTTTCAAAAATAGCCAACTATCTTGTTTCAGACGACACTTCCGCGACTCTACGCGCAGTCAAAGCTCTGGGAGCAAGAGTAAAACGGCAAGGAAACCTTCTGGAAATTGATGGAGCGAAAACTCTTAAAACCCCGAGAAAACCGATAAACTGCGGAGAATCCGGAGCCACACTGCGTTTCATGATCCCGGTCGCAGCCCTCGCCTCTAAACCAGTAACCTTTATTATGGGCCAATCATTAAGCAGAAGACCTGTAAAACCGCTTCTCCAGAGCCTTGAACAACTAGGGGTAAACGCTCACTACAGTGAGGAAAAGCCTTCAATTGTAACTGTTCAAGGCGGCGGAATCAAAGGTGGAAAAACGGTTTTACCAGGGGACATAAGCTCCCAGTTCATTTCCGGACTGCTGCTCGCATGCCCCATGGCTAAAAGAGAAACCGAAATAATTGTCACAACCCCCTTAGAGTCTAAAAGCTACGTGCAGATGACCGAGGAAATCCTCGGCAAACACGGCGTCAAAGTTTCAATATCAGAAGATTTCAGGCGAATAACAGTGCCTTCTAACCAAACTTACAAGCCATGCAACCACGTGGTTCCAGGAGACTTCTCTTCTGCCGCCTACCTTTTAGCCGCTGCCGCAGTAACCGCCTCAAAAATAAGAATCACTAGCCTAGACTATAACACTAGACAAGGCGACAAGGCAATTTTGGATATTTTGAAGCAAGCGGGTTTAAAAGTAATCGTTGGCGAGGGTTTTGTTGAAGTTGAAGGCAAGCTTCAAAGCGCCATTAAAGTAGATGCAAAAGACGTGCCAGACCTTGTTCCAGCATGCGCAGCCATAGCATGTTACACGAAAGGCATATCCAGAATATACAACGCGAAAAGACTTAGATACAAAGAGTCGGATAGGCTGACGTCTATTTACACCGAGTTAAAGAAAATGGGCGCAGACATAACCATGGACGAGGACAGCTTAACAATTAAGGGGCCATGTCGAATGCGCGGCGCAGTCATAGACCCATACAACGATCACAGAATAGCCATGGCTTGTGCAGCTGCAGCCCTAGGCGCAGAAGGCGAAACAAAAATTTTGAATGCAGAATGTGTGGGAAAATCTTATCCATGGTTCTTTAGAGACTTACACTTGTTAGGAGCGAATATTGTTGACGGCAAACACCATAGGTAAAGAATTCGCTGTGACTTTCTTCGGCGAAAGCCACGGCAAATGCGTAGGAGCAGTCGTAGACGGATGCCCAGCCGGCTTGCCTCTAACAGAACAAGACATCCAAAAAGAAATAGACAAGAGAATACCATCCAAAAAAGAAATAGTCTCTGGAAGAATTGAAAAAGACTCTGTGGAAATTTTGTCAGGAGTCTTTGAAGGCTACACCACCGGAGCACCGATCTGCACATTAGTTTGGAATAAAGAGGCTATCCCCACCGATTATGATGCTATTAGGGATTTGCCGAGGCCTGGCCACGCAGACTATGCGGCCCGAGTCAAATATGGCGGATTCAACGACTACAGGGGCGGAGGAAGATTTTCAGGCAGAATCACAGTTGCCTTCGTCATGGCAGGGGCCATAGCCAAAAAATTGCTCGCCACTTTAGGAGTGGAAGTGTTGGCCTACACAACCGCTATAGGCGACGTTAAAATGGACAAGGCGCCTGCCATAGACGAAATCCACAAAAACACCTACCAGAATGCTGTAAGGTGCCCAGATTCAAAATGCGCAAAAGCCATGGAAGAAGCCATTTTAAGAGCGAAAAATGAAGGCGACAGCCTAGGCGGCATAGTAGAGTGCACCGCCCTAAACGTTCCAGCTGGAGTTGGAGAACCCGTATTCGACGCTTTAGACGCTGACATAGCCAAAATTTTGTTCACAGTGCCAGCTGTTAAGGGAGTTGAATTTGGAGCCGGATTTAGGGCTGCCAGCCTTAAAGGCTCTGAAAACAATGACCCATATATCGTAGACAACGGAAGAGTGGCAACACTAACGAACAACGCTGGAGGCATTTTAGGCGGCTTATCAAACGGCATGCCCATAAACATCAGAGTTGCCATAAAACCAACCCCCTCCATCAGAAGGGAACAGAAAACGGTTAACCTTTCAAAAATGGAGGAAAACACCATACAAATCAAAGGGAGACATGATCCATGTATTGTCCCCAAGGCTGTTCCAGTCATAGAATCAGCAGTGGCGATTGTGCTAGCAGACCACCTGATCCGCGGCGGCTTCATACCAAAAGTTTTAGGAAGGAGGCAGAAATAACTTGGAAAAAATTCCAAATTTACGGAGAAAAATAGACGAAATCGACGAGAAAATTCTTTTACTCTTAAAAGATAGAATTGAAGTCTCTAAACTTATTGGAAAAATCAAAAAAGAAAACGCAGTTCCAATAAGGGATCTGCAAAGAGAAGAGGAAAAGTACAGGCTTATCTTGCAAAAAGCGTCTGAACTGGGACTAGCCCTAGACGAGGTTAAAGGCATTTACAAAATTATAATGGCTATGAGCATACAAGCACAAGAAAACAGCTAAGCACACAGCACGTAAATTCTTAAATATTTTCACACTTTCATAAAATGGGTTAACATGTTATACGAAATAAGCGAGAAAGTAATAAAACTTGAAAACGAAGGAA
>WUQU01000564.1 GCA_009889605.1 Candidatus Bathyarchaeota archaeon
AACTTAAGTGCGTTTTTTACATACTTGTACCCAAGGGTTTCAATTAACACATCGTAGTTGTAAGATTCCTTCTCGACAATCTCATAAAACGCATGCTCCACATCATCAAAACTCACCTTTCCATCAGCCCTGTTCCACAACTCGTATCCAAACAGTTGCAAATAATACGCATGTCCCTTCGTCCTGGCATAAACTTCTTTTGCCAAATCAGGAGAAATAACCTTCCCTGTTCTTCCGAACTGCCTCACAAGATATTCAACACAATCGTTTTCTGGCAATAACGAATTCAAATCGAATCTCAGACATGAATGGTACAATATGCCAGAACTTTCAAAAAACAACTGCTCGAGCATGTGCTTGAAAGAACCGGAGAAGATAAACACAACGTTCTCCCTGGACTGCAAATAACTCCTCAAACTCTCCGCCAAATTCTTGTGGATATTCTTGTAGGCTTGGAACTCGTCCAAGATAACGACCAGCCGCTCATTGAGCTCTCTTTGCGCTTTGTTCAGCAATTCGTACAATCCGTTGAGAAGCGCTTCATCGTCAACTTCCTTCGAAAAAGAAATTCCGACAAGACCAAGATTAAGCTCAATACTGAAAGGTAAACTTTTCAGATAATTCACAACAAACGCCATCAAATCCGTCCTTCGCAAAATCTCAAAAATCTGTCTAACTAATGCACTAACAAACCCATTAACCGAATAAACACCGAACAAATCAACATACAAACAATTAAACCCACTTTCTAATGCGAATTTCTGCAAAAACCAAGTCTTGCCAAACCTCCGAGGTGCGATAACTACAACATTGTTTCCACTCCTAACACTCTCCAACAACTCAGCGTACTCTTGTTCCCTATCAACGAAATTTTCAGGATTGTAAGACCTGCCAATCTTGAATGGATTCATCAGCATCCCCTCCCGCTTAAACAAATATCCAATAAGATGTATCCACGTATTAATAAACTTAAGTAGATACATATCTTTGGAATACGAATTCAGCCTCCCTTGACACGGGAGAAATTTTTTTGCTATAATTAGTATACATTTGTATACATCTTTTGAAAACCCAACACCTCAAGAATAAAGAGAAAAAGAAAGCATAAA
>WUQU01000565.1 GCA_009889605.1 Candidatus Bathyarchaeota archaeon
AGTGGATCGTTAACATCACCAAGGGTGAATAATGAGAAGGAAGTTAATCCGTGTACTTTGATGGTGTTTGCTATAGTATCTCTTATAATCTGATCGGACCCTGTTCCATCAAAAACATAAGCTATCCAGGTTGTACCGCCATCATCACTTTTTGCTATAATCAGATCGTTTTCGTTTATCGTTCCAAGAGCCGCTTCATCATACCTTAATGTTAAATCATAGGTATAACCACTTCCTCCTGAAACAGTTATATCCCAGTAAGCATTAATTCTTGGTTGAGTTCCACCAAATGGAGCAGGAGTACCTGAATAGTACCTAAATGTCACAGAAGATGGGAGAGTATCACCAGAGACCCAATCAATTTGACCTAATTGCTGACCAGCTTGAGTATAAGTAGTTGTTGTGTTTGGTGCAGGTGCAGCACTTGCAGTTGCAGCTGGTGGTGCAACTGTAGTTGTGAATTCATCTGCGCCAATGTCGGTAGTACCACAAGCAACTGTCGTACATCTTACTCCTGTTGCACCAAAATCATCTGCTATACCGCTTATCGCTCTACCCTTACCATTTAATAACCAACTCTCTTCATTATTATTTTTTATGTTCAAATCACCTGTTGTTAAATCACTAAACAAGTTTGTATAAGTTACATCCGATGCAACAACGGCAAAAGAAGTAAAATCTGATTTAGCAGTTCTCCAAGAACTAAAACTTACCGCTGCTCCTTCTCTATCCATAAAATTAGCTGCTGTTGTTCCTAATCCGGAGTAAAAATTATTAGAAACAGTAAATGTACCTGAGCCGTGAGACTGATCGCCACAAGCAAAATGATTTACAGAACCACCCGCTCTGTTATTTACAAAATCGTTGTTTCTTATAGTTGATGTTGTGGGAGTAGATGTCCCTCTCAAATAAGCCCAAGTAGCATTGCCTGTTGCTGTACCACCAATATAAACAGAATTATAAAAAACATTTATTGTATTGCCTGAAAATCCCCAATCATAAATGCCCCGGATAGTCTGAGATGAGCTTGAGGTAGGAATAAGTGTTATCTGATTATTCACTAATGTTACTGAGGCAGGA
>WUQU01000566.1 GCA_009889605.1 Candidatus Bathyarchaeota archaeon
GTCAATAGAAATAGGCTCTTTAAGACCGCCTATTATAATATTGAAGTCTTTTGTTGCAAAGACAACGCTGATAGATTCCTTCTCTATTACTATACCGTTTTGGCTAAGGAAGTCAACTAACAACGACTTAGCGGCAACACTTCTGATCGATCCTGGTGTTGTCGGCGGTCGTGGAGGTTCTATCGGCGGTCGTGGAGGTTCTATCGGCGGTCGTGGTGGTGTTATCGGCGGTCGTATAGACCGCTCTCCTATACTCCTGAATTGAATTGTCCATGCCATGTATCAATCTTCGGCTTAATTTAAATTTGCCAACTCAACACTCAAGCTCTAGTTCCGGACACTGTTCAGCTACTTTTCGGCAACTCCAAGGTTTTTCACCGCTTTCTAATCGTTTTTTCTCATACTGTATGTGATATCTAGTCATGTTTTCTCTGAAGTTCTTGGCATATCTGAATATGTCCACTATGGCGTCTTCAGAATAGCCCGCATAAATCAGCCACCGAGCCAGCGCCACTCTCGCATAATGACAGAGAGTTCCAGTCTCTTTTAGATGCTCTATTAATTTTTCAACCCATTTGGGAAGTCTCCTTCCGTCTCTTTTCACCTCTTCTGTTTTCTCTTCATACTGCTTGACCTTCTCGCTCGTCTCTACTTTTATCAGCTCTTCGTAAAAAGGCAACGGTCTCTCCATAGCTTTTAGAAACAGCGAATGGGCCTCTTCATGATCATCAATATGCTTATCTGTCTGCGGATTGTAAAGCAAAACTCTAGCCTTGCTCTTCTCGTGGACTGTATATGGCACTCTAATTAATGCTTTTACGTTGAGAACTTCAGCTTTTACAATGCCCATATCTATTGCAAAGCTCGAGACCAAGCTCTTGTACTGTTCTGCCGTTATATTTCTGTACTCTTTATCCAAGAAAACTCTGAGCGTGTAACCCTTTCCTCCCGTGAAAACTATCACGCCGTCTCCGCCGAGTTTTTGCACGAGCTCGAGTTGCCTTACAGCTGTTATTCTAGCAACGTGGGGGTTGTCCGGCGAGTCGTTATCAATAATAAATCCCTGCACGTACGGCACAGTATTTATATTGCCGTCTCTGGGCTGTACTGAAGATCTAAGACCACAAATCCCGGCCAAGCCTTGTGCGACATATTCAATAGCTTCAATCATGTTCTGAATGTAGATTTGTCTGCTCTGTTTACATGTTAACAAAAGGGCGCGACCGAACTGCTTCTCTCCAGCAAATATCCAGTCTTCTAAAAACGTAAGAAAAGACACGCAACTTTTGAATTTCCATTTATTTATATTTTTCTCTTAAATCTTCTTCTCTATAATAAGCACGTTCTTCCTTCTGTCGCACCGTATTTGTGTAACGAAAGAGATAATTACATCGGACAGCTCTACTTCAGTTTCGCCGCAGTTAACATCTCCATTATACAACATCATATAGTATTGACTCCCATCAGAGTCTATGTAAAACTCCATTGGAGGAATAGATACTTTTTTCTTCCTCATATTAATGGATACACCGGTTGTCTCGGCGTAGCTGGACTTAGGAATTGCGACGCCACTCTGTCGGCAGAGAGAACAAACATTGCCAAAAGCGGGCCCATCTCTGGCGGTGCTTTAATAATTAAAGCGCCTGCCGTTAAATATAGTAAAAGTCTGGCAAAGAAATATGCGCTGCCGAAAAGAGTAGAAGAAATGTCGAATGTCGGCAAAACCATCACAGGCAAATCTGCTTCGCACATCTCTTCTCTAAAATCAAACGTAAACGGGTACTTTCCGCCCAAGTTTTCCGCTTCAACTCTATTTCCCCTATATATAGAGAAGTTCACTGTAACTCCGACGCCTGCCATATTGATTGTCAAACGCTTAACTGGAGCATATGCAATAGGTATGAGATATCCGAGCTGGACTATTGTGGCCACATCGGCGTTTTCTGCACTGCAACCTTGACCCCATATTTCGTTTACACAAGCCCACATACCCGCGCTTCCGCTAAACGGTAGAGCAGGTTTATTGAACTGCACAAATATTGTATCCTTAGAGGAGAACAGATCGCAAGAGCCTGCGTCTTCAACAGTTAATAAATAGGTGCCCGGCTCTGGAAAGTACAAAACTAAATTGGCAACTCTGCCCACCCCACATGTATAATTTTCGCTTATCAGACGCCCGTCTTTCGTTAAAGTATACTTAATTCGGCGCCCTCCTATGTTCGGCGCTCTCAAAGATGCGCAAACTCTCCTTCCGAGGAGCCTATTTGCGTAAATTTTTACTGTCATCTATATCTTGAACTCGAGACGCTCTATATACGTTGTTTCCCTAATAGGGAGCAGTCCCTTCTCTGCCACTTTAGACGCAGGCACAAAAAACGAATAATCTGAAGAAGTGCCGATAAATACGCCATAAAAAGTACCGTTGAAATCTATAGCGGGAGCACCGCTGTCTCCTCTTTCTATCATTTTTGTCGTGACTACTACTGGAGATACTACATTTGTGCCGCAAGCGCCGTAGTAAATTTTAACCATTCCGCCTACAGCGTATATACGCCCTATAGTAGTTCCAGTAGTCCTACCGCTTTTAAGAATTGATCTGCCTATATCTTCGAAACCGAGATTCCGCATCTCTCCGTTGAAAGGAATGCGCAGTCCTGCCAGTATATTGCGCCACTCCAGACCTGGATTTGGCATAACAAGCGCCAGATCTTCGCTCATATTTGTCGCAAATTGAGATACCCACGCAACAGTTCCAATTACGTCGTTTGGCAATATGCCTCCGTCTATTGGCGAAGGTTGCAGAAATCTTTTGCCAACACTTCCGTTTATCTCACACGACAAATCAATGCGACCAGCACAATGGCCGGCAGTTACTATGTACACATTACCTGTATGCGGATCGCCGAAGAATCCCGTAATTGTGCAGGCAGTGCTGGTTTCGCCCGCACCGCTTATTCCGCCCAACACAGGCCTAAAACGGTCTGTCTGAAGACCCACTGTCGGGGGTCTTATAGGCGGGATCAAAGATATAGGTTGCGTTGTCTCTATGACGTCTGTTAACAAACCCGCATATGTGGGAGGTATTTGAAACTCTTTGGACACTTCTGACATTGGCAATTTCTGTTTAACGAAAAAAACGACTACGGGCTTTCTTGAAATATACGGCACACCGCGTATTACCTTATATTTAGTGAACGCAAATCCCAGTATGTTATCGCTCTTCAAGTAATCGGCTAGTCTCACATATCTTATTTTTTGCTCTTATAAAAAAGTAGTAAAAACCCTCTTTTCTATCAGTGAATAAGCTGGGCGACATAAACTGTATTTGTTCCGCTTAGAGAAATTCCGAAAACTGCGCCAGTAGTGTTTATTACTAAATAGCGCTGTGGGGATAATGGAAAGCCGTTTGTTGTGCTCACAGTATTGCTAGAGCCGATAAAAACTGTTGAAGCGCCGGCATTAAAGAGGAGAACTGAGATTCTATTGCTATTTGCGCCAACTAATTGCGTGGCTGTCGTCCCAACAGATACTGTTGTTATAGAAAGCGTTGAACCGAGCATGTTTTTATTTCAGCGTTAAAATAAATTGTGCAAACTTGGATCTTCTACCCAGGGAAGGGAGACAAGAGACTGATTGATTTTTCTAAAAGCGGAGATATTATCGGCGACATATACGTTATAGAGAAAAGAGAAGATGTGCCATCTTGTGAACCCCCTGTTCTTTTCCTAACGGCTGGAGCTAGAGTTTTTGGCGTCGAGACTGTACTGAAGAGCGAGCTCGAAACTGCATCAGCCAAGCTAAGGCCAAATCAGACTGAAGCGGAAGCTCACGCATTTGTTACAAAGCGTTGCCCGAAGAGAAAAAACATTTTTGCCGCATTTTACGAGCTCAGCCCACCGCTTGTTGAGAACTTCACTGGAGAAATACTGCCGTTTTCTGCCGGAACGCCTGAGTTTTGGCTCTGGGCAAGCGAGGAATCTCAGTGGCCCCACAGCGCTAGATTTGCCATGTACTACTTTGCGAGCTACGGAGAGCGCGATCTAGCGCGTATATGCGCCTTGCTGAGCGCTGAAACAGGACTGTCGCTGTGGAGCGATTTAGGCAAGTTTTTCGAGCTCATATACTGTTGTAAAAGTTGCTATATCGACGATGAAGAGCCCGATATTGTTATAACAGATGCGCTCAGCGCCAGAGCTAAGAAGTACTTAATAGTGATGAAAAAAATCGTCAGAAAAAATACAATATTTGTCGGCGAAAAGTTCTCTATGTTAAAACTCTCTTAGCTGTCGATCCTCCTCGCAGAAATCCTCTAACTGTTTGAAAGAAGCTTGTAGAGAATATACATATCTGCGTCATTTAGATAGACATTTCCCAACTTTCTGAGCTCGCAACCGCCTGCCAAAAAAATTGGGCCTTTTTCTTCTACAGTATATACATCAAGTGTAGCCAAACTGCCGAATCTGTCCATTATGCACACATGCTTATCTCCTACACAAAACATAGTTTTGTTCTCACTGACAAACACTCTCTTTGGCGTGCACGTCTTGTCTGCACATTTGAGCTTAGCGTTTAGCGCCATCTTTATTTTCGGCGTTACTGGAGGCTGAACGAATTTCGATAGCTGAATTAGATATCTGTCTGTCATTTCGCCGAAGTCTATTTCGATTTTTTCCTCCCAAATCCATATTCCCAAAGTAGAAACTCTTGCCACGCGTCTGTTCCTCACATCTATTAGCGTAATAGGCTTGCGAAATCTCGTCCGATATATATCAGCCAGCTGCTCAAGGGGGATGTGGAGAGAAATCACCCACGCTCTCAGAATCCAGTGTAAATTTTCAATTACTGGCTTAGCGCCGTTTGCAATTCCTATAAAAAACGCATGTCTCTCGTCTTCATATGTGAAATAGTGCTTCTCTCCAAGAGAGAGGTAGAAAAACTTGCCTATTCTTCCATATTCTTCAACTGATTGCGCTCTTTCTAGCAAGTCTTGCGAGAATATGTTTTCGCTCGTCCCAATTACGTATGAGAAAGGAAATTCCATGTCCTCTCGGTATGCCTATATATTTATACTCTTTAGCGTATATCCGCGACATTATCCTCTCGCCTCCAAACAGCCCGTGCGCGCCTATCAGCACTAGATCTGCGCCTAGAGACTGCGCTGTCTCTACCGCTTTTTTTGTCTCCTCTTCATCAGTTACCTGAGTGATAAAAACATCAGCTTCCGCCGGCTCTTTTACTTGGTGGGGTAAATTTGCGTAAAACAGATCTTGGTGCGGTTTGTCTACATAAGCCATACCTCTATTTCTAAACGCAAAAACTGATGCCGGAACTTGCATAAACCATGCGTTTTTAACGTAAATAACTCTTGGGTACACAAGAGTTGTGTACAAAACAAATGCGTCTTCGCCGTATTTCAAACCGGTTGCTCTGTAAGAATATGAAGACGACATTTCCTCAACGCCGCAGTGAAAACAATCTGGCTCTATTTCGTGTTTCTTCATGAACATTATCGTGTCGTGAATTTTGTCCAGCACTGCATATTTATTGTACGGGCTGTAGAACCCTACAGGCACATATTTGATATGCGATTTGCGCTTAGCCTTGTAGAACATCTCAAGCAAAAAGCCGAAATTTCTGTATTCGCCCTCTGGAGGGTAATAAGGTACGCCAACAAACGGGTAGAGCATGCGTTGTTCTGGAATATAGGCATCGGGCTCGGGCTTTTCTAGGGGTCGAACTGAGAGAAAAACGTGTGAGAATCCGCCCTCTTCCAGCCGTTTTTTGAAGTTAGTTATACGACCGTAATCTGTATACACATCGCAAAATACGTCTTCTCTGTCGCACTCAGTAACGCTACTCCTTATATCTACTCCAATCCAAATTAAGTACTTCACGGCAGATATGGATCTAAAAGATCCCAAAAAGTCTTCTCTGCAGCATCAGTACATATACGATACGCTTCAGCTATTCTGCCAATTCCGTATGAAAATGAGGGCGTTTTCGGCAGAATTTTATAGCCAAGGCTGACAGTCTTTACAGCGCCGAAGTGTTCTAGAGACTCTCTCGTTTTATTTGGATCTGGTTTTGTTTTTGCTAGTATTGTGAACAACTCAAGCATAAAAGTAGGTATTCGGTATTCTCCCTCTCGTTCAAAAATAGGGCCAACTGTTCTAGCCAACCAGTATGCTGTTAACGATTCTATACTCACTGTCTGAATTATTTTTCCGTTCTTCTCAATAACGCGTGCATATTCGCGCGGATAGAACGTAAATTCCTTCTTCCTTTCAAGGAGCCAGCTATCTATTTTTGGCACCTCTTTCCAAGACAGCACCTCTACTACGTATCTGCCCACGTATTTAACATAGCTCTCTTCTGCAGAGTAATCTAGAATATCAACATCGTGAACTGTAATAAAAGGCAGATTGTAAGCCAAAGAGAGCGCAACTGCTCCAATCAAATATCTATCTCCGCCCTGCTCTTTTTCTGCAATTTCTATTAAATCTCTAGGATCAAAAGAAAAGTAATCCACAAATGCCAGAGTTGAATAGTTACACTTGTCTAGCTCTGTAGGCGTTCTGATATCAGTCACAATTAATAATTGATGAAGTCCTATAAAAAGAAGATGAGAGGGTCAAATCTCGCAATACTGAAACGACCTCTTCTCCGTTCTAAAGAGCGAAAAGAGAATTAAAAGGTTAAAACTAAATCTATAAAAATTAAGTTCTTCTAACTCATATGCGAACAAAGACTATAGCTTTTATTACGCCGTGTGAACTCCTCTACTACTATTTAAAGTGGCAAAAAGAACATACAAAGGGTCAAAGCATTACTATTACTACTAAAAAGTTGCGTCGCTTTCTCAGCGGATGCTTAAACTTGCGTTCAAATCTCTGCGATTCGCAGACAGAAAAAATCTGGCCTAATCTTAGTCGCAATATAGTAGTTCTTTTAAATCAATTGGCAGAACGCGGTTTATTGAGAAAACTAGGAGATAAGTACATGCTATCGCTAAAAGACGACCTATATAAGTATGTAGATCTCGATTTAGACGTTTTTTGTGGGCTGGTTAACAAGGGTTAAATTAGCAAAGCCGACGAGCTTCGCACAAAAGATCTAAAAGGAATTGGCTGATTTTTTCCTATTCTGATTCCCAGACGTCAAACAGAATATGAAAACGCGGTCTTATCTTAACTACAGTCACGCCAGTTTTTGAGCCTCGCACATAGTGTAATGAACCGCTTAACTTTGCTTCAATTATTCTTCCGCACACTTCTACTTCGCCAGAACCTCTTACAAATAACGCGAGCTTAGCGCCAGGCTTGTGAACGACAAGATAGATATATTCCTCTCTAGCCATAACAGGCGTCGGATATGCTGGAAATATTACGGGCCTGTATGACGCGATTTTTCTCCTTTTGCGCGCCAGCGCAATTTTAATCTTTTTCATGCAAATAAATTAATCCAGCGTCTTTTCTCTTCTGCAGTTGGCTCTCTCCAGAGCTCCTCTCTCCAGAGGTATCCCCACTTGTTTCTGTACACAACAGGCCCGCATACTATCTCAACTACGTCTTCTGTTTTGGCTAAAAGTTCTGCGAAGCACTCTTTTGCGTAAATTTTGACATACCATGCTTTGTTTTCTACGTACCCCAGTTCCCAATACTTTTTTATATTCGGCTTCTTCAGCTCAATTTTCTCTCCAGCTCCTTTTTCAATCAGCGATATATAGATCTCGGGCAGAGCATCCAGTGCTGTTACGCGCAGGCTGGCTTTTTCTGCCAATTTTATTAAGTTGAACGGAGTAATGCAATACGGTTGCGTAAAACAGTCGTTTTCAAATTCAAACACTCCAATTTTCTCATACCGCTGTGCTAAATCGTACAAGACGTCAAACGGACATGATAAATCCGAAAGCCTTACTACTGGAAACTCCCACTCGTCTTCTACGCCTAAGAGAAACGGATAGCCGAATCTTGAGAACAACGGCTTTATACTATTCCACAACTCTTTAATAGTAAAAGAGCTGAATCCTTGGGACGGTATGGATAAGATACTCTGGGAAGACGGCTGTTTTTTATCTGTCGCAAAGCACGCTCTACTATCCATCGTATATCTGCAACAGGTTCATAAATAATAGCTTTTAGTTGCTTTACTTCTGGATCTGTTGCTATGCCGGCATATCTTGCGGGTATTGGCCAACAGCAAGCAAACTCGTTCACGGCCGGAGCGTCTAAATACACTACTGGCGTGCCGCAAGACATGGCTTCAGCCACAGGCAGGCCGAAGCCCTCAGAACGCGAGAGGAAGAGCAACAATCTCGATGTTGAGTATATCTCAACCGGATCGTCTGTATAGTACGAACATACAGCTTTCTCTTCGAGAAACGAAGAGCAAATAACTCTACCTCTATATCTCTTTAGGAACTTGATATAAAGATCAATTCCCTTTCTGACTAAGTGCAATTTCACGGGTGAAGGACTTACAACAACTCCTATGTCGAATTCTTCTTCTTTGTTTTCACACAGTTTCGGAACGCCTATAGGAACGACTTTTTCAACGCCTAACATTCTCGCCACAAATCTGCTACTCGCAACTATAGTTTCTGCACGTATTTCTTTCAATTCAGTAGGGCTCTCTACAGATACATATGCACAACGGCCGCGCATTTGCATGAGAACAGGATGATCTACGATAATATCTGGGTTTTTTGGAGTAATTTTAACATCATATCCCAGTTCTACTAAACCAGCGAGAGTGTAATAAAACTGTGAGCCGAATCCGCTTATAGGGCTAGAGACACTATTGCTCCAAACTTTGATCCTCATATTTCGTCAAGAATTTGGAGCACATCTTCAGGTTTTATTTCATACTCTACTTCAACTCGCTCTCTTATTGCGTTTTCAACTAAATCGGCTATTTCCGAAATAGATATAGTCGGCTCATATAGCAGAAAGCTCGTACGCCATATGTTCGTAGTTCTTTCAGTTTTCAGCTCCCCGGCATATCTTGCGGGTATTGGCCAACAGCAAGCAAACTCGTTCACGGCCGGAGCGTCTAAATACACTACTGGCGTGCCGCAAGACATGGCTTCAGCCACAGGCAGGCCGAAGCCCTCAGAACGCGAGAGGAAGAGAAGGAGACGCGCCCTTCCGTATACAATCTCGGGATCTCCAACTGCAGTATGAGAAAAGCCTAATCTTGTTCCCACTTTGTTAACTATAATTTTCAGTCCTCTGTTGTATAATTCTGTCAGCACTTTCGCATACAGATCAACGCCTTTTCTTTCTGCTACTTCCACTATAATGCCTTTTCTGTAATCATAATCTTGAAACACTGCTGGCGAAATAACTACGCCAACGTCGTACATAGGCTTTCTTTTGCACTCCACTTTTACGCCTTCGTGAACCCACATTTTTGCGCCAATCATGTTGTATACAAAACGGGAAACCGCCACTATTCTGTCGCTTTCTTTCATAACGCTCGACCTGCCCTCAATGCTTAAATAGTAAATATCTGCCGAATAATCAAAATGTTCGTGAAATGGCCCTATGAAAATAGACCTTTTAGGTTTGTATTTTGAACGCAAATAGTGTCTGCAAGAAATCCAGCGCCGGCAGATCACCGGCATTGTGAAGGATTTAAAATTGCTTAATATAATTCTTTCGTGCTTAAACGCTTGAAAAAAATGTTACTCAATTGGTTGCTTGATGAAGAAGTTCTGCGCGAAATTGAACTTCCTATTCTCAGAGTTAGGTGGCTCGACCCCCAGTATATTGATCTCACTCCAATTACTGCAGATCCTGCAATTACAAGCGGTAGGCTGTGGTTCCGAGGCGATGTGAACAATATCTACGTTGGAGTTGGTAGTACTAAAATGCCTCTTAAGCTAGTTGGCTCTTCGTTCAATACCAGACAAGTCTCAGTCGGCACTTCAGTTACTGTAATCATAGGCGCAAACTCAAATCGCTTAAGCTTAATTCTTCTCAACATGGGCTCAACAATAGTGTACATAGGCCCGTCTTCTACAGTCTCATCTTCAACAGGAATTCCGCTTCTGCAGAACACTGCACTAGCTCTAAACTATACTGGAGCAATTTACGGCATTTCTTCATCCGGCACAAACGTCATCGCCTATTTAGAGTTAGTGTTATGAAGCCAATGTTTGTTTTTGAAGAGAATCCCAAACAACTGCCCAATTCTTTTGTTTTTGTTGTTGTGAAAAACGAGCTGGAGTGCCCGAAGCGCTCTAACTGCATTATTGCTGAAAGAGTTGAACAGGCGTTGGCCTATCTTGCAACCGTCAGAGATGAGCTTCACGCTACTCCGGCATTTGTAGTGTACAGAAACAGAGAGTTTTGCGACAAAGGTAAAAAGTACGGATTCTCTTGCGTTTATGTTGAAGACCTCGTATAACTTGCTAAGACCGCACTTTATTGAGTCTAAGCTCTTGTTTAGATCTGGCTATTCAACGTTTTGGGGCGGTTTGGATTATATCCGCCTAGTTAAGTGCAGAGAGAAAGAGAAAGTCTGGCTGGAAAACTCTGTTTTACGCCCTTTTGAGATAGACATATACCCAAGAGACTACCACTCTTTGCAAGTTGTTAAAACTAACGGGAAAATTAAAATTGCGCTAAATCGCAATTTCTTAGGCGAAATTGAGTGCGAACTGCCGTCTCTTCAGGGTAATCTTGTGGAAGTTTTCAATTTCATGACAGCGCCGGAACTAGTTCCGCTGTTTAGGCCTATTCCGTGCTCTATGGTACGCCCTATAGCGGAGAGTCTTTTCGGCAGTGTTGAACTAATAGGCGCAGAGCCGGGTTGTGGTGGCGCCGGCATGCGCGTTTTAGTAGGCATAGACTTCTATCCGCACCTCCTCGAGAAGATAAACGGAAAAACCGCTGTCTTTTTCATAGGTAAAGAATTGAAAGCTTATGAGCGAGGCGCTTTGTTTTTCCTGCCAGAACCAATAGCTTTTTCTATTCTCAGTCGCTTCGGCTCTGTTGTTGATATAAACTCTATTACAACTCTGCTCTCATATGCTTTAGTCGATCCTGGATATGCCGGCGCTGTTAATTCTCCTAGGCCTGTTTTCGCAAAAGAAGCCGAAGAAATAGTCAAAAAGCTGAAAGAAATGGGCATTAAAGCCTCTCTAAATCAGCAGATTATAGCAAAAGGCTATTCAATGCACGATATAGATATAACAATTGAAGAGGGATGGGAAAAAGTGCCGAATATTCTTAACGCCTTTATTTCCTTGCCGTTTTTTGTCGATTTAGGCGAAAAAGAGTCCGGCTACTTCTACAGAGTTGGGAGAGGTCGAAAAGAAACGCGTCCTATAATTTTATGAAAAAAAGCTCTAGATTTTTTTGAATCTCTTGAACTTATCCGTCTCAGCGTGTCTGCCAGTTCTTAAAGCTCGTTCAACCCAGAAATCCATTAAGAAATCAAATCCATCTATTTTGCTCGGATCTATTCTGCGCAAATTCACGACTTCCCTCTCGTAGAAATCCGCTACAGCGACTACTTCTAAATCCTCTCTCCCTAAAAGCTGATAAGCTAGCTCGTTCTCTGTAATAAGCCAGTCGCGATCGCGACGCTCTTTAGCGTAAATTGACTTAATCTTTATCTCGTCAAATGAAGTGTAAACATGTCTGCCTTTAGTTCTAGCCATCTCTATATGTTTCTTCACTGGCTCAATACCGAAATACGGATTTCCGTCGAAAACTGTTACTAAAACTGTCGGCGCTACGGGCTTGCCGGAGCTGTCAGCTCTGAAATCGACTGCGCCCCAGGTAATTGATAGAGCATCTACTAATGGCTTTCTGCTCGCTCCCTTTGGATTCATCATAAGCCCTTCTCGAAGATCCCACGGTAAGCCGGAAGGATCATATTCTACCATTTGTGTAGGAAAGACTGGTCGGTAGGGGTCTTGAGCGCTTCTATCCTCAACCACCTCGTATTCTATCAGCGCCACAGCTTGAGGAGCTTGTGAAAAGGGCGGGAGGAAGTACGTCATTGTTAAGTAGTGCTGGTGACCGCCACGGACGAAACCAATGCCGGGATAGCCGGATGCGTAATTAGTGTCTGTTGCTGTAAACCTAGCTGTTTGTGAAGCGATAGTTCTCGCCGTAACCCACGCTCTGTACGCTTTAAACGTCGATCCAGATACGCTTAATCCGAAGAGGTA
>WUQU01000567.1 GCA_009889605.1 Candidatus Bathyarchaeota archaeon
AATTTCACAGTCTTACTTTTTCCAAGATAATTCATAACTGTTCGGGTCATGATACATAAAATGAAGATGAACGTTTAATTTTGAAATCTGTCTCAACTCTTCCTTGTTTATAAGTTCCTTAAAGTATGGATGCAGTTTTATAATTGCTTGCGAGACATCCGCGGGTTTGTGCGTCAGCTCGTACATAAGTTTTTCTATAACGAATTGCGGGTTAATCACCCGTCCACCTCCGCTACAAACAGGACAAGATACTGTAAATCTTTCGTCTAAAGACTTTGTCGTTCTCTTTCTTGTCATCTCCAGTAAACCAAGTTGCGTAAATCCATAAATTTCTACCCTGTTTCTGTCTTTCATAACTTCTGCCTTCATTGCTTGCAATATTTTGTTCTTACTGGCTTCAGTTTTCATGTCTATAAAATCAACTATTATCATTCCTCCAAGATTTCTCAATCTAAGGATCCGAGCTATTTCTTTTACGGCCTCCAAATTTGTTATTTCTGACAGTTGTTCATGGTCATCAGTACTTGTGTAATGTCCAGAGTTCACATCAATAACGACCATCGCTTCAGTTTTGTCAACAACAATTTCACCACCTGATGGAAGAGGTATCGACCTGTTAAGAACTCTCTTCAGTTCTTTGTTAACTCCATATTCTTCAAACACATCAGTTTCTACTACTTTTACTCGAATGTTCTTTGAATAGCTTCTGACAAGCTCTCTTAACTCTGCGCTGTTAGCGATAACTTCTTCAACCCCAGCCTTTAGAAACTCTCTAAACACGAAAGAGTCCGTATCTAAGTCCTTGTACAACAATTTTACCTTTTTAGAGCGTTTAAAATCATCAACGATTTTAAGCCATGTAGAATAGAGAATCTCAACCTCGCCCCAAATATATTCTTCTGAAACTTCGCTTGATGCAGTCCTCAGGATCACTCCACATTCGAATTTATCTCTTATCTCATGTCCGAGCTTTTTAAGTCTTACTCTGTCTTCCTCTTGGTGTATTTTTCTCGAAATACCTACACTGTGAGAAAACGGCATCAATACGACATACCGTCCAGGTAATCCTATGTTAGTTGTTACCTGTGGTCCCTTTTTTGTACCACTCTCTTTCTTTACTTGAACCAAAACTTTTTGACCTTCTTGCAATTTCTTTAAACCAAAAAAGTTTAGATACTCATCCCTTATATCCTTTATTCTCAAGAAACCGTTTTCATCGTTGGTCAATTTTACAAAAGCAGCTTCAAGCGCAGGTACAAATTTTTCGATTTTCCCAACAAATATATTCCCAGCCACGCTTTCATCTTCGTCTGGGAAGTATATTTCGGTTAGCCTTCCGTTTTCCAAAAGCGCTGCTTGCAGCGTATCATTTTTCTTGTTAAGTAATAAAAGCACAACTTACACCTCTATTCACGCCTTAAAACTTATTTAAGTACTCGTCTTGCTCGTGTGTTAAGGTGTCGATTCCAATACCCATGGACTCGAGTTTTAGCTGAGCTACCTTTTTGTCAAGTTCTTCAGGATATTCGTAGTCTCTGTTTTCTAATCTCTGGAAATTCCTTGAAAGAT
>WUQU01000568.1 GCA_009889605.1 Candidatus Bathyarchaeota archaeon
ATATACTTTTCTGCTAAAATATTCGTCTAAAATATTAAGACCGAATCTTAAGGAGTGCTGGAAACTATTTGGCAAACGGCAAACTATGTTTTAAACATGCAATTGGAGTATTGAAAAACTTTTACTGGCATAACTGAGAACCATAAGATATTTATTTATCGATAAAAATGGTTATAAAGCCATAGAAAAAGTGAGAACAAGGAGTGAGGTGGTACTAAATGTCTGAAAGCAACTCAGTGTTGATCGGAAGGAAGCCAGTAATGAACTATGTACTGGCTTGCATAACCCTCTTCCACGGCGGAGCAAAAGAAGTGAACATCAAAGCAAGGGGAAGATCCATAAGCCGTGCTGTTGACGTCGTTGAAGTTGTGAGGCGCCGATTCCTACCAGACGTTAAAATTAAGAAAGTAGGTATTGGAACAGAGCAGGTGGCACCCAGAGAAGAGGGTGGCACGGCCACAAACGTCAGCACTATCGAAATAACCCTGGAGCGTTAGGCGATTCAACGCAAAGCTCAAAGCTCTGCCGCCCCTCCTTTATTTGTGGAGGGCGTGTTTCTAAGTGAAGACAGTACTTTGTAGTTTCTGTTTGAAAAGCGGGATACTATGCCAGAAATGTTCAGGTAAAGTTAAGTCTGGCGAAGTTACAGAACTCGATTTGGAAATTGCTCGTTTACTCTTGTCTCTGGAGGAAACTTATCCATCCCTTCAGAATGTTTATTTTCATAAAGCGGTAGAGGCGGGAAAAACTTTGGCAATAATTGTTGGGAAAGGAGATGTCCCTCGCCTTCTAGGTTACGGGGGGAAAATTGTTAAAGCGTTAGGAGAAAAAACCGGAAAGGCTATACGTGTTTTAGAGTATGGGGTTGACGATAGAAAATTTTTGGAAGATTTATTCGCTCCTTTGAGTATTGTTACTATAAACACTATTTGGCTTCCTGATGGGACAACGGAGACCAGGGTTATACTGCGAAAGAAGGGAGGTAGAAAGCCGCCTTTCGATGTGGAGGCTTTAAAAGAGATTGCCCGTAAAGTTCGTAACATGACACTCCGTGTGGAGTTCGCGGATTAGCTGAGATAAGCTGTGTGAATCAATGAAGCTGGATTCCCTTGGAGACTGGCGGAGAACCCATTACTCAGTGGATGTTAACCCTGAATTAGACGGGCAAGAGGTTACGCTTTTTGGCTGGGTTCAAGAAGTTAGGGATTTGGGCGGCATACGTTTCATAATCTTGCAGGATAGAGAAGGAACTGTACAGCTCACCGTCCCACGGAAAAAGGTCAGCAGCGAAGTTCTTTCGAAAGCTGACGCGTTACAAAAGCGATACAGCATAGGCGTTAAGGGAACCGTAAAGAAAACTGATATGACGCCTAGGGGAGTCGAAGTCATACCGAAGGAAATTAAAATCTTCAACACAGCTGCATCTCAGCTGCCCATAGACATCACTGGAAAAGTGCCAGCGAAATTGGATGTGCGCCTCGACGCCCGGGCATTAGACCTTTGCCGTGAAGAAAACATCGCTGTTTTCAAAATCCAACACACAGCTGTAGAAGCTATACGGGAATTTCTATTTGGAAGATGCTTCATAGAAGTGCACACCCCCCGCATAATTGCTTCGGCCACTGAAGGAGGCGCCGCTCTCTTCCCCGTGGATTATTTTGAAACCAAGGCTTTCCTC
>WUQU01000569.1 GCA_009889605.1 Candidatus Bathyarchaeota archaeon
AAATCGACGTCGGACCATCCGCACCGCCTATTATTCCTATCGCCGCTGCCTCAGGGAACGTAAAATGGAAAGCTCTTGCTAAAAGAAATGTTAAATAAACACCGATTTGAGCAGCACCGCCAAGGAAAATAGTTATCGGGTAGGAAAGCATAAATGAAAAGTCCGTCAACGCACCTATACCTAAGAATATAAGCGGCGGGTATATACCCAGATCAAGTCCTTGCTTTATGTAATACAAAAAACCACCTGGAACTAATCCACCATTTTCTAAAACCTGAGGTTCAGCCAGAACACCAGTCGCAAGTAAAGGAATATTCGAGAAAATTATACCGAAAGCAATAGGAATTAAGAGAAGAGGTTCAGCATCTTTTTTCACAGCAACATACACCAGAACACCAGCGATAATTAACATGAAAATATTACCCATAGTAAGCTGTGCAAAGCCCGTACTTTGGAAAAACAAAGCGAACTGATCCAGCATATACTTAGCCTCCACTATTAATATTTTTGTTTTATCTCATATTTTAGTATACTATTAATACATCTTTTTTCAATAAACAAGAACGAGCTTAAAATCAAAAATAGGCAAGCTATAAACGATTTATTATATTTTTCTTGCCCATAATGTGAATTTGGCAATTATAGGCAACTATAAAGCCACACACAAGACTATTTAAATATTCTGGGCTTCACAATGCCATCTTTCATAACGAATTCTCCACGCGAGACTACTGTGCTAATTTTCCATGATTCTAAATCAATAACCACAAAATCTGCATCATATCCTTTTGATATCTTGCCTTTTTTCATGTTAAAAACTTTCGCGGGGTTGGTCGTTGATATCTTCAGTGCATCTTCAAACGGAACGCCTTTTTCAACCACACGCTTGAGCGTATGGGGAACAGATGATACACTTCCAACAGATAGCCCTAAGAATCTACCATCTTTGTCAAATCTCGGAAGACTTCCTTGTCCATCTGACGAGATAGTGACATTATCGAGCATTTTGTTCTCATAAATCTCTACGATGCAGTTGACTGTATTAAATGATTCGATTTCATTAGGCAACTCTTCTGGTTGCAAAGCGGTTAGATCTATCGTTCCTCCTCTTTTGACAAATTCGAGTCCTTGTTCAAAAAGTGTTCTGCTCCGGCTCATGTGCGTGGGGTACAGGTGGTGGATTGGGATCTCGGTTGTATCGATAAGCTTGAAAAGATAATCTATCCCAGCGTTCCCGACTCCTACATGGAAATTAACAATTCCGGGCTTTCCAGACAAGAGCGACGCAACTCTCGTATCGGCTACAACTCGAGCAATTTCTTCAAACGTTGGCTGGGAAGATCTATGATCAGAAATCGCTATTTCACCAACGCCAACAACTTTATCAATTAGGACTATATCCTTCATCACTGAACCTGTGAAAGTGACAGGTGGCATTCTATATGAGCCTGTATAAATATAGGTATTTATCCCTTCAGTTTCAAGCGATTTCGCCTTTGCGTACAAGTTTTCAAGGCTTCTCGTGATCCCATCAGTTCCAAGGCAACCAATCACTGTGGTGATACCATTTTTTACACACTCGGAAAAGTCCAATTCAGGCGTTCGCGTTGCAAACCCGCCTTCTCCGCCACCACCTGTTATATGCACATGAGGATCGATCAAGCCTGGAATCAAATACAAACCATTTGCATCATAGATTTCTATTTCGAAAGGCAGTACATCGGTATTTATACTTTCGCCCACGTACAAAATCTCTTTATCGAATACGATATCTTTGACGCCTAAATATTCCGGGGCAAACACTTTCGCATTTTTGAATATCTTTACCATCGCACTTCCTCCAAAACAGCTAATCCTCTACGAAATGATCGTTCCATCAAATGATACTTTGAATCCAAGATGCTTAGCTTCTTCTATTACTCTCTCGGAATTTACATCGACAAGATACGCTATATCCCTTACGGTTATTTTTGTCTTGCCAAAGAGTTCAGAAAAGTACTTAAGCGCGCTTATCGTTCTTTGAGCTGGATTTGATTGATACCGTATCTCAAGTAATCTCTTGACTTGCGATATCCTTCTCAGTTGAGACTCGCATATCTTCAGTATAAAACCTGGGTTTGTAGTGATCGTCTTGTTTATAACCTCGGCATTGAGCGGGATGAATGCGGTAGGTGAAAGCGTGTACAGTGTGACCATTCTTACTTTTGAATCTAAGAAAGCACCCTCACCCACGAATTCTCCAGGTCCAACTATTGAGAGCAGTATTTCTTTATCCTCAAAAAGTTTTACAGCCTTCAGGTATCCTTTCAGTATCAAGTATCCTTCCAACGCTGCCTCACCTTCGAGCGTAACTATGGTGTTGGCCGGAACAAATAGACCTGCTTTCATGTACATTTCAAGTATCTCCTGCTTCTGACCACCTTTGAAGAAATTAACAAGGTACACATA
>WUQU01000570.1 GCA_009889605.1 Candidatus Bathyarchaeota archaeon
TCACTAAATCCTGCTTTACTAAAAGATGGTGAAATAAGGGTTGTAAAAAGTGATAATACAATTCGAAGATGGAATGCGGCAAGTAATAGGTGGACCATAGTATCTAGTGCAAACAGCGGGTGGGGACAGGGCAGTATGCCTATGGCGTCAATCTTTTCATTTGAAGAAGATGCTGACAATGATTCAGTTCCGGATGGTTGGACAAGAGCGTTTTACCCTGGAGGCTCAGGTGGATTTGAAACAACTGACGTGGCACACGGAACAAGAGCATACAAATTTGTTCATCCAGGTGGACCTGGAAGAGGTGGAGGAAGATTGGATAGCGACTTTATTGCAATTGATGAGCGGATATCTCCCTTGGTGGAGTTTTATATAAAGAGTTCTACTAGTGAGATGCTGAATATAGTAAGACTTAGTTATTTTGATGCATCAAAAAATTTAATTGGGCAAGAAGATATCTATAATTCAACAATTAATCCTACGACTACAACATGGACAAGATATGTTCAATTTGGCATTCCGCCAGCTGGTGCAAGGTATATGAAAATTACTCTATTTGGAGGTGTTCCAAATGTTGATGTAGCAGGAACAACATGGTTTGATGCAGTATCAGTTGATCCGTTTCCAAGAATGATACCGACGCTTTTTGTAATACCTACAGGTAGAGTAACCAGCACAGAATGGACAGATATAAGCAGCACATTGATTAGAGTTCCAAAGGGCTTTAGCTTTCTTGTATGTCCTATACGAACAGAAACAAATGATGGAATAGGATGGTTTAGGGTAAGAATATTAGATAAATATTCAAATATAATGACTAACGGACAAAAATATAATCACGATACAGCAAGCGTTACTCTTGATATTTCTGGGATAAGCGGTCATCAAACTTTATACTTACAAGGAAGACTACACAGTGGGACTCTTATGTACGGTGAAAAGGCTGACCCCTACGCTGTGTTTATCAGAATGTGAAGGATATATTTATGCTCTTAGTTAGATTTAATTAGATTTGGCAGACTGTTCAAATCCTTAATTTATTGACACCTTAATTATCACTTCAGCATACCAACTGTTTTAAGCCAGCCTTCGTAACGTGGTGAAAACGTAGCTATTTTATGATCACCAATTGCAAAAACATAGTTACCTTTGTCGTCTCTTTTTGGTTTAATGTAAAGCATTGCCCTTAAGTCTACTAAACTCTTCATTGGCATTGCTTGCCCCCAGAAATAGTTAAA
>WUQU01000571.1 GCA_009889605.1 Candidatus Bathyarchaeota archaeon
CAATATCAAATAGCGAGTGGATAAGCAAAGAGAAAAAAGAGGAAGTTATACGAATTAAGACTTCGCTTGAGAATGTTTTATATCTTGTTGAAAAGCAATTGGAATAGAAAAAGGGGGTGGCTATGGAGAGGTGGAACAAATCAGAGCTAATGAAGAAAATTGCGTTGGAGAAAAATCCAGATGTTAAAAGGTCTTATCAGTTTGTATTCTTAAATACCCTTCTGGATGAGGCGAGGGAGGAATTGGAATTAGATGAGGACAGATTTAAAAACCTCTTAATTATAGTTGCCCGCTATAGGGGAGTAGTAGAGTGAAGGGGATATTAAACCTCTTTTGGAGGCAAAGCAAGTTCTGTCTCTAAAGGAAGTTGAACTGCCGAATAAACATAAGCCGCAACTTGGAAGGGTATAATCCCCATCGCTGTGGCTTGCCCAAGTAATTCCATTAAAGAGATGAAGACTGCCTCATAATGACCTATTTTTGCCCTAATCTCAATCCTGTTTTCATCTATTCTGACTTTGTCTTCTGCCCTGACTTTTGAGGATAAAACTTTGAAGATATTGATTGTGTTTCTTCTCGCTATCTCTAACTCGGGGGTGATTTCACCCCTAAATTCTTCCCAGTATTCGTAGGTCTCCCCGTCATAGGAGCAACCGAAGGCATCTGGGACAAGTCCAAAAAGTGGCAAAATGGTTAATCCAATTTTAGGCATAGCAACCCCCTTTTGCTTTACAATTCCATATTTCAGATATCCTTCTCAATTTCTTTATCTCATTCTTTATCCCCAAACTGCTTCCAACTTTGTAGTATAAAACATCGTTAAAGATATAGACGGGATAGTAGGGAGTAGGGTCAATTACTACATTCACAGGTGCTTCCTCCAAAGTTGTCTCCAAGATTGTTCCTTTACAGGATACCCAAGCGTGAAGATTTCCATCCAATCTCCCTATAACGGCATAAACTTCTTCTGGTGAAAGGAAGTTTCTGAGCAGAGAGCAAAGCAAGATACTGCTATCGTCACAATCTCCAATTCTCCAAGTAATTGTTTCAGATGGGAACTGGAAGAACTCATCGCTCGTGTATGAAATCATATAGAGAGAACCTATAATTGGGATATCAATCTTCTTGAATGCCTTGAGAATATGAGTTTCATCAGGAATTCCCTCATAAGTAAGCGGGTAGGCTATGTTTCTGCAGACCCAATCCCACAAAGCGAAGATTTTTTCTTCTTCTCCAAGGTTAGCAAATTTCTTATAGAGTTCCCTGACCATATACTCATTTGGTCTTATGAACTCTTCGATATAATGTATCTCGTCGCCAAATCTTGCTTTTACGAGAAGCCTATTGTTCTCTTCCAAGAACATCTTTGAGAATGCTCTTCTTTATGCTATAGAGATTTTTAATAATCCACCACTGGGGGATAAAGTTGAACTCGGGGCATTTCTCTTCAATAACTTCCCTGATAACCTCGGCAAAATCTTCAATATTAAACTTTTCGACAAAGTCATAGTTGTCACCAATCATAGCAAGCAGTTTATTTCTAAATGGCTGGAGTTCTTCTATCTCTGTAAGGACAGTCCTGTTAGCAATAAGAAATCTCAGTCTTTCAGCCCCAATCTCTTTAAGCAAAAGGGGGAGATATTTAGCAATCTCTCTCTTGAGACTATCAAGAAAGAAACCTGATAGAAATGAGACCATTTCACCACGCAAGCTCATAGGTTGTATCGCACTCTGGGCAATAGAATTGCTTTACCCCCTTCATAACAGTCGTCCTGTAGCCACATTTATCGCATTTGACTTCTACTATTTCGGCAGTCTTTCTCTTTATATATCTATCAATAGCACCGACAATCCTTGGAATTGCCTCCCTTGCTTCTCTTATAAGGGCAACCGTTTCTTCGTGTCTCTCTTTCTTATGAGCCAAGTCTAACTGGAATGTAACAAGGTCTTTATATGTTGGCAGGTCAAGTTTTATAGGATTTCCCTCAGCATCTGTCATTTGAAGAATAACCTCCGAATTTCTTCCCTCGGGTCTTGCAGATATCCCAAGAAGTTTCAAAAGGGTCTCCCTTACTTCGGACAACTTTGAAATCTCTTTCAAGAAATCAAGTGTCTGCTCTGCCCAAGATTTTGTTGCTTGAGGCGCATTCTGAGAGGCAGACTTGCTAATCAAGAAAACAGCATGTTTATCCGTAACTTCTAAGAGGGTTTCATCGGGTTTCTCGGCATTTGGGTTTATAATATAACTCTTTGTCTTCGGTTGCTCTTGTTGCTTTGAGATTAAGATGACTGCTGGTCTATCAGATGAAATCTCGGATAGTGCCTCTTCTGGCTTTTCAGCATTTGGATTTATAATATAACTCTTTGGCGGGACTTTCTCTTCTGCTTTTATTACTATCGGCTCACCTGGTTTAACCTCCTGTAGAGGTTGCTCTGCTTCTGGGTTTACAACATAGGTTTTTGCCTTGCCTGATTTCCCCTCAAGTTCATCTATATCGCTTTGTAATTTTTTGAGATACTTCTCCCTCTCTTTGATTTCTATCTCTGCTTCTAATCTTCTCTTCTCTTCCTCCTGCTTCTTTTCAAGAAAACCCTTCTCAGTTGTTTCCGACTGTGATGTTAGAACTGGCGCAACGAGAGGCAATCCTGCCGCCAACTTTTTATTAAGGTCAGTCATCCTGAGTAATGTCAGCCCCATTATCTACCCCCTAAAGTTTTGAGATATCAATAGGCTCTTCAATCTCTTCTGTAAGAGCCTCATCCATAGCAAGACAGAGTTTTCTCCAAGTATCTGGTTCAACTTTATCTCCAGATTTAAGCCTTTTTACTTGCTCTTTAAACCACTGCCTTATTCTTGCTAAATATTGCCACTCGTAGGCTAATTGGGAGAACCAATCTCCTATGTTCCCTTTATACCCAGCATCGACAAACATCTGATAGTATTCAAGTATCATAGGTCTGACTGAAATGCTTGTCAACCTTGCTACATAGCCTCTCTTCTTATCTTCTTTTGTTTCTTCCTCCTCCTCTTCTGTCTCTTCTTCCTCCTCCTTTTCTTCTACTTTCTTTTTAGGAGGACGCCCTCGCTTTTTTGGCTGGCTCGTCATAGTCTGTGTTGAAACTGGTGAAGATGTTTCAGTAGAAGCAGTAGACATCTTATAATCCGTGTTTTCTTTAGACATACTCGTATCACCAGTAGTTGAAGATGTCTTGGTAGAAACAGTAGACGAGTTATAATCCGTCTTCTCTTTAAGCGCACTCATAACATCAGCAATTGTGATGTTAAACTCGGAAGCAATTTTGCCGATAGATACTTTGTCTTTGTAAAATCTCTCTTGGATTTTTCGGATTATTTCAGCGTCCAACATATCAAATTATTTTATCAAGAACCTAATACGAATTTCAATAAATACTTTGAATTTGGGGAAAAAGTTGCTATAATTTATAGAGACAATACATCTAAGGGCATTTATTGGGAGATGTTAACAGAGATTTTTTCCCTTGTTTCAAAAATCCCCTTTGAAAAATTTCTTAAATTTGATTACAAAGAAAATGTTCAACTTGTTACAACAAAAAAATCCGAAACTGTGGCTGTTAGAAAAAGACCAACCTTTAAACCAGTAAAAGCAGAGGAACTTGAGAAAAGAGGATGGTATTGTTTTATCTGCCCGAGTAATAAGCATTTACACAGAGTAATAGATGCACTCACTGATGCTCTTAACTCAATTAACAGAGAAGGGAAGTTTACTGAAGTAGCAGAGTTAAAAGTCCAAAATGCTGTCTTTCATCTCAACGGTGCAGAAGAAGATTTGGAGATGGCAAGAGTTCCAGCAATTATGAAGCCTGCTGTAGAGAAATGGCTTGCTGGTATTGGTAAACTCAGAAACTTCTTAAGGGCTGACCAATCTGGGTTGGAAGTAGGAACTCTTGGACTGAAAGATTTAGAGGAGCAAAAGAAGGATTTAGAAATAGCCCTTGAAAAAGCGATAGAATTAAGAAAGATTGGTTACGACTTTGTTAAAAATTGGATTAATGCAGTTAGAGAAGGTAAGATATAGGAGGAGAAATGGATGAAGAGAAACTTTTAAAAGAATTAACGGCAATAAGGGAGAAACTTGCTGAGATTGAGGAAGCCCTAATCACGAGGCTTCATAACAATCCGAACCCAGTCTCTTATAAATGCGAGAAGGTTCTTGCAGAGACACCAAAATGCTGGGATTTCTCTGGGATAAGGAGATGGGCAGCCTGCTTTGCTTGGGATTTGATGGAGAAGGAAAAGATAGGCTGGCGAGAAGCAATTGGGCGTGCTTGGGATGAAGCACGAAAGAAGTGTGTCTGGGATTAGGATAAATGCAGACAATTTGTCAGAGATTTTCGCCTGAAACAAGGGAAGAAATAATAAGGGCATCAAAGGGTGAAATTCCCACTGTTAAAGAAGTCCAAGAGAAGTATAAAGTTATAAACCCCGAAGCAGCCGAAGCAATAAGAGGACTTACAATATACTTTGAGGATACAGAGCCAAAGATAAGGGAGTTAAAAAACAGGGCAATCTATCTCACTGAAACTGGGGAGATAGAAGAGATTGCTAAGGGCAAAGGCATCTTTACTTCTCTTAAGTCTGTTCCTGACGAGTTAAAACCAGGGCGCTGGGATGTCCTCTCTTTCATAGCAAACAACAGGACATTTGATTGTATGGGGGGACCTGTTTTAGAAAGGCTTCGGTTAAAGAAAAAGGTTTCCCCAGAATTATATGCTGAGAGAGATAGAGCCACAAAAGAATATCTCTCTAAAGTTATTGAAGTATCTCCGAAACTTCTCCCCTTAGAAACTGAGGCGAGGAAGAAAAAAGAAGAATTTGAGAAAAGCCAGAAAGAACTCAGTTCTATGAAATGGCAATTAGAAAGAGCCCGCACGAGATTAAAAGAGGCAGAAGAAGAACTCAGACGCTATACTGAAGAAGCAAGGATACTTGGCGCTGAATATTCTTATGCAGTAGAAAGAGGAAGGATAGAAGTGGCAGAAAAGAAGATAGGGGAGCATTATAAGATAGTTAAAGAGAAGATTGTTCCCTTAACAGAAGAGATTAAGAGGCTTAAAGAAGATATTGTGAGACTGCCAGAAGAGATTGAAGATAAAAGCAGGGAAGTTGAAGAAAAGAGAAGAGAAATGGCAAAGACGATGGATGAGTTGCGAAAAGTAGCAGAACCAGTATCAAGGGCAAAGGAGGTATTATCTGGGATTAGTTGGAGAATTGCGAAGGAAGAAGAGCCGATTGAGGGGGATTATCCAACGGGGTTCTTGATAAAATGCTTTGTTCCAGGTGTTCTCTATAAACACTACTGCGATGAGTATGACAAGTTAAAAAGGGATATCATCTCTTACAAGACAGAGCTTCTTATGAAGTATGGCGAGATTAAGATTAAGACAGATGAAGATAGAAGGAAGGCTATAAGTTTAAGGCTGAGAAGAAGCCATTTTTTGAAAAAACTGGATAAATATGCTATAATGGGTCCAGATAAAGACTTGAAATTGGTTGAAGGGCTTGGGATACTCAAGGAAGATTGCAGTATCTCGGGTCCGATTGAATTACCAGATTATCCCGAGATATATGTCTTGAGGAACGGGGAATGGAAGAGGATAAGATAATTGAGAAGGTTTTCCCTGAACTTTCTTTGCCTGAAGAGGCAAGGGATATACCTATGCCAGGGACGAAGAAGTTTACAGAGATGGAAAGTCCTGATGGCAAGAAGGTTAGGATAATAATGTGGGATGATGAAAGGGTGGCAATTCTTGCTACTGACGAAAAGGGTGATGTTTACTTCTCTGAAACTGGAGAGCCGAGACCAATTGATTTCTATTTAGCACAAGCCCTTTATGCTGATAAAGGATTTCGCATTACAAGAGAAGAGAGATGAAGGTTCTTTTGATATCAAAATATCTCAGAAATCACAAAGAATTTGTTGAGGATTTCAAGAAGAGAAATCCTGATGGGAGAGTTGTATTTCTTGAAACTGAAGAAGGTTTTGAGTTAATGATAAAGAACAATATCTCAAGAGTGCCAGTTGAGATAGAATACAGTGAGGAGATAGACAAATGCCTTGTGAGCCCGAAGAATTAGAGAAGGTTATAAAGAAGCACAACAAAATTCTGGTGCTCTTTGAACTTGATGAAGAAGAGTGCTCAGTTTGCCCATTATATGCCGAGATGGTCAACAAATTAGCAGGTTCTCTCCCAGTTGCCAGAGTTATAATTGACAAAGAGGACGAAAAATGCTTGGAGATTGTCGAGAAATATAATCTTGAAGAAGCGCCAACTCTTCTCTTTATGAAGGATGGGAAGGAGATATCTCGTCTTATTCCAACCCTTGATTTTGATGAGGATGAGAAAACCTTGAAGGATACAATCTCTTCTTTTGAGAAGGCTTAATAAGTTTTAACTCCATATTTCCGCCACAATTTGGACAGAGAAGTCGCATCTGGGGGAGTTGAGAACCAGAAAGAGCCCCAAGACAAAGAGCAGATAGAAAGGCGCTCCAAGATATCTTAACATTCAGACCTTCCTCAAAAGACCTCTTCCCCTCCTGTAAAATTCTGAAAGCCGTTTCACTGACACAAATATTTCTTTGCCCTATCATTTCAATCATATTATACAAAAATTGCCCACTATTACAATCAAATACAAGTTTTATGGTAGGAGTTGACAAAAGAGCAAGCATAGTTTATACTCAAAATTAGCAATATAATCTTGATTGGGGGAGGTGAAAAGATGGCATCAATTCTAAGACCCGATTTAGGTGAAAGGATAATTCTCTACAGAGCGCCATCACACAGGAGACCTGATACTCCTCTTTTCATCGCAAAGACAGCTTCCTATCTACCTGGCGAGTATCCAGAACACCTTAAGGATTATGCTGGAAAGATTAAAGATGCTCCAAAAGCCTGTGAAGGACAGAAAGGG